>JBGQFW010000006.1:0-76194 GCA_041497115.1 Methylomirabilia bacterium | reverse complement strand
CCGAGCAGCAGCCGCCACGCGTCGCGGTGGTGGGCGCCGGAATCGATGAGGACGCCGTCCATGTCGAAGATGACGGCGCCCGCGTCGGCCCGCGGGCCGCTCACGAGCGCAGGCGATACAGCGGCGCCAGCATCCGGAACGTCTCCAGCGCGGCGGTGCGGTACTGCGCCTCCGTCCAGCGCGCGGCCTCCTCGGCCGGCACCGCGCGGCCGAGGACGATCTGGCCGTCGCGCGTGCGCAGAAGCTCGTCGGCCAGCTCGGCGAGCTGCTGGGGGGTGAGATCGGCGAGCGGCGCCGCCGGCTGCTCGTCGTGCTCGTTGCGGAACCACGCCAGCCCCCGCACGCGGCGCAGGACCGCGCCCAGCTTGCCCGCGCTGCGCTTCCACGCGCTCGCCCACCGCTTCTTGTCGGCGTGCTCGGGGCCCACCTCGAAGAGGAAGCGCACGCAGCGGCGCGACACCGCCACCTTGAAGTGGCCGTGCTTCTTGTAGCCGCGCACGTCGGGGCCGAACGCCACCCAGGTGTCGTCGGGCGGGTTGACGGTCCGGCGGGCGTGCTTGGCGACGTGGGTGAAGGTGGGGCCGCCGGTGGCGCGGCTGACCGACGGCGCCAGGCTGTGGCCGATCGCCGCCAGCTTGGGGCGGATCCGGCCGCGGATCTCGATCATGCGCGGCTGGAAGCCCTTCACGTCGAATACCTTGAAGTCCCCGGCGTTGAACGCGGCAGCGGGCATCGGCGTCTCCTGGTCTGGTCCGCGATCGTTACAGGTCGTCGAGGGGAAAGATCGGCCGGCGCACGCGCGTGAACGCGAATCGCTCCAGGCGCGACGAGGAGAGTCCCGGGGCGTCCACCTCGAGGATCGCGCGGGCGATCGGCTCGAAGGCCGCGCGGTAGTGGACGGAGGACTTCACCATCAGGATCTTCTCGCCGGCCGGGTCGATGCCGACGAAGCGGATCATCTCGGGGTCGAGGGTCTGCCAGCGATGGGAGATCAGGATGATCTTCACGTCGCTGACGTCCACCACCGCGGTGGGGCCCAGGCGGCCCTCGAGGCCCCGGCACATCGGGCCCTTGTGCACGAAGCGGCCGTCCGACAGCGTGCGGACGCGGCCGCTCACGGCGAGCGGCGCGCCGTGGCTGGGATCCACCCGGCCGCCCACCGACACCTGCACGGTGGCGCCCACGCCGGCCGCCACGCACGCGCGCACGGCGGCCGGATCCCACAGGCAGGCCACGGTGGCCGGGCGGGCGCCGACGCGCAGCAGCTCGCGCAGGATGCCGGTGGTGTCGCCGGCGGCGCCGCCGCCCGTGTTGTCGGCGATGTCGGCGAGCACGACGGGCCGGCCGTCGAGGGCGAGCGCGCGCGCGACCGCGTCCTTGATCGGCAGCGCGCGGTGCAGGAACTCGCGGCGCAGCGCCCACGCGGCCGCCGCCAGCTCGTCGGCGAGGGCGTCGGCGAGCGGCTGATCGCCGTCGGTGGCGACGTAGACGGACAGCCCGGCGTCGTGGATGTCGGCGAGCGGGAAGCCGGCGAACACCGACACCGAGATGACGCCGGGGCGGGCCTCCATGGCGTCGGCGAGGTCCCCGAGGCGGCGCATCGGCCCGCGCGCGGTGAGCTGCCCGGCGAGGGGCGGCAGCATCGGCGGCTGGCGGTAGGCCACCGTCGGGCGCAGGCGCCCGCCGGCGACGTCGGCCAGCCGCAGGGCCGCCTCGCGGCCGCGCGCGTCCATGTCCACGTGCGGGTAGGTCTTGTAGCCGTGCAGCAGCGTGGCCGACTCCACCATCGCCCGCGTCACGTTGGCGTGGAAGTCGAGCGTCACCGCGATCGGCACCCGGCCCACCGCCGCGCGCACCGCCTGGAGCAGATCGCCCTCGCCGTCGTCGAGGCCGTCCACCACCATCGCGCCGTGCAGGTCGAGCAGCACGCCGTCGAGCGGTCCCGCCGCGCGCAGGTCGGCGAGCAGCCGCTCGCGCGCCTCGGCGTAGAAGTCCTTGGCCACGCGCCCGGCCGGTGAGGCGGCCGCCGCCAGCGAGGGCACCAGCGTCACGTCGCGGGCGGCGGCGCCGTCGATCATCCCGCCCAGGCAGGTGCCGGTGTCGCGGTAGCGTTCGATGATCTCCCCGCCGTAGTGCAGCCCGCGCGCCTCGAACTGGCCGCGATCGGTGGGGAGCGGACTGAACGTGTTGGTCTCGTGCGAGACCATCGCCACGAAGAAGCGCACGCTGCCTCCTGATGCGCCCGGGAAGATTCTCGCTGCCGAGGGCGGGGATAGTGTAAATGGTCGGGTGAGCCTCTTCAACGAGGAGACAGCCATGAGCGAGGGATCGTGCTTCCACAACCTGCGCGAGGGCGGCATCGTGCGCGAGCTGGCGGCCGGCGTCACCGCCCGCGTGTTTCCCGGCGTCAACGCCACCACGTGAAGGCCGGCGACTTCTGGCAGACGCCGCCCAACGTCCCCCACGGCGGCCGCACCCTCGCCGCGCGCTGTGTCGTGCTCGACATCTTCGCGCCGCCGCGCGAGGAGTATCGCCAGGCCGGCTCCGGCCTCGGCTCGGCGACGCTCGCGCGCTGAGCGCGGGGGGCCGCCGGGGGGGCCGTGACGCGGTGATACAATCGCCCGCGTGAATGGTGTGCTCGTCGTCACGGGCGGCGGAGGATTCATCGGCGGGCACCTCGTCGAGCGGCTGCTGCGCGACCGGCCGGACGCCACGGTGCGCGTGCTCGACGACTTCTCGACGGGCTCGATGGACAACCTGCGCGACGCGCTGGCAGCGGGGCCGCGGCTGGAGATCATGCGCGGGGACATCCGCGATCTGACGACGGTCGAGCGGGCGCTGACGGGGGCGTCCGTCGTCTTCCACCAGGCGGCGATGCGCTCGGTGCCGCGCTCGGTCGCCGACCCGCTCGGCGCCAACGCCAACAACGTCACCGGCACGCTGCACGTGCTGGAGGCGGCGCGCCGGCAGGGGGTGCGCCGCGTCGTCTACGCCTCGTCGTCGTCGGTGTACGGCGACCGGCCCGAGCTGCCCAAGCGCGAGGACCAGCCGCCGCATCCGATCTCGCCCTACGCGGTGTCCAAGGCGGCCGGTGAGCAGTACGCGCAGGTGTGGACGCGCCTGTACGGGGTGGAGACCGTCGGCCTGCGCTACTTCAACGTCTTCGGCCCGCGCCAGGACCCGAAGTCGGAGTACGCCGCGGTGATCCCGCGCTTCATCCTGTGGGCGCTGGCGGGGACGCCGCTCGAGATCCACGGCGACGGCAAGCAGTCGCGCGACTTCACCTATATCGACAACGTGGTGGACGCCAACCTGGCGGCCGCCGCGGCGCCCGCCGCCGCCGGCGAGGTGTTCAACGTCGGCTGCGGCGACCGCGTCAGCCTGCTCGAGATCGTCGCGCGGCTGGAGGCGATCCTCGGCCGCGCCGTCGAGCGGCGCCACACGCCGCCGCGCGCGGGCGACGTGCCCCACACCCAGGCGGACATCGACAAGGCCAAGCGGCTCATGGGCTACGCGGCGGCGGTGGACTTCGACGAAGGCTTCCGGCGGACGGTCGACTACTTCAGGAGGACGGCATGATGCGCCGAACGCTCGTGGGTACCCTCTGCGTCGCCCTCATCCTCGCGGCTCACGCCGGCGTCGCGCCGGCCCAGACGCCCGCGCGCCTCGTCGTGCAGGCGGCGGCCGAGCCGCCCGGGCTCGACCTCACCGCCACCCCGGCCTCGGCGACGGCGGGGGTCGTGTTCTACAACGTCCAGGAGGCGCTGGTGAAGGTGGACCGTCACGGCAAGCTGGTGCCGTGGCTGGCCGAGCGCTGGCACACCGCCGACAACCGCAACTACACCTTCTTCCTGCGCCGGGGCGTGCGCTTCCACAACGGGCGCGAGATGAGGGCGGCCGACGTGAAGTACGTCTTCGACCGGGCCATGAATCCCGAGACGAAGCACCCCTACGCGAAGGACTACGAGGCGATCGGCGACATCATCGTCAAGGACGACTACACCGTCACCTTCGCGCTCAAGACGGTCAACGCCAACTTCCTGCAGAACGTCGCGCGCCAGGGGTCGGTCATCTACCCGCGCGAGGCGGTGGACACGATGAAGAGCCACCCGATCGGCACGGGGCCGTTCCGGTTCGAGGACTGGGTGCGCGGCGACCGGATCGTGCTGGTAAAGAACGGCGACTACTGGGTCCCCGGGCTGCCCCGGCTGGAGCGGGTGACGTTCCGCTTCATCGCCGACCCCAACGCCGTCCTCGCCGCGCTGAAGGCCGGCGACGTGGACGCCTCGCTGTTCGGCCTCGGTCCCGAGCACGTGCAGGACCTCGCCAAGGACGCGCGCTTCCAGGTGATCGTGGGCGACACGACCAACGACGTCATCCTGACGATGAACAACTCGCGCAAGCCGTACACCGACGTGCGCGTGCGGCGGGCGATGACCTACGGCATCAACAAGGCGGACGTGCTCAAGGGCGCGATGTTCGGGATGGGCAAGATCCTCGGGACCAACGTGGACCCCCTCAACCCCTACTACGTGGACCTGGCCAAGGCGATGCCCTACGACCCCGCCCGGGCCAAGGCGCTGCTGACCGAGGCCGGTTACCCGAACGGCTTCGAGACCGTGCTGAAGGTGGCGCCGCAGTACTACTACACGGTGCGGTCGGGCGAGGTGATCGCCGAGAACCTCAAGAAGGTCGGCGTCAACGTGAAGATCGAGCAGATCGAGTGGGGGCAGTGGATCGCGCGGGTCTTCCGCGAGGCCGACTACGACCTCACCATCATCGGCCACGCCGAGGCGTGGGACATCAAGAACTACGCGAACCCCAAGTACTACTTCCGCTACGATAGCGCGAAGTTCCAGCAGCTCTTCCAGAAGTCGGAGGTGACGGTCGACGACAAGGCGCGCCGCGATCTCTTCGTGCAGATGCAGAAGCTCATGGTGGAGGAGGCGCCGGTGGTCTGGCTCTACATGCACCCGCGGCTGGCCGTCGCCAAGAAGGGCGTGCAGGGGCTATGGAAGGACCTGCCGGCGCCGGTCGCCGACCTGTCGGAGGTGTCGTGGGCGCCCGCCAAGTGACGCGTCCCTAGGACGTGCGTCGCTACGTCGCGCGGAGGGTGGCGGCGCTCGTCGCGACCCTCCTGTTCGTCTCGGTCCTGGTCTTCGTCGTCGTTCGCGTCCTGCCCGGCGATCCCGCCGCGCTGATCATGGGCACCGAGGGCAGCCCCGAGGCGGCCGACCGGCTGCGCGAGGCGATGGGCCTCAACCGGCCGCTGCCGGTGCAGTTCCTTGACTGGCTGGGGGGCGCGCTGCGCGGCGACCTCGGCCGCTCCATCCAGTACGACCTGCCGGTGGGCCAGCTCATCGTGAGCCGGCTGCCGGTGACGCTGCCGCTGGCGCTCATGGCCGCCGCGTTCATGGTGGCGGTGGCCCTGCCCCTCGGTCTCTACGCGGCGACCCACCATCGGCGGGCGGGCGACTACGCGGCGATGATCGTCTCGCAGGTCGGCATCTCGGTCCCCCAGTTCTGGGCCGGGCTGCTCCTCATCCTCCTGTTCTCGGTGAGGCTCGGCTGGGTCCGCTCGGGCGGCTTCGACGGCTGGTCGAGCGGGTGGTGGCCGGCGCTGCGCGCGCTCGTGCTGCCGGCGGTGGCGCTCGGGCTGTTTCAGGCCGCCGTGCTCGTGCGGGCGACGCGCTCGGCGGTGCTCGACGTGCTGCGCGAGGACTACGTGCGCACCGCCCGCGCCAAGGGTCTCGGTGAGCGGCGCGTGATCGGCGGCCACACCTTCCGCAACGCGCTCATCCCGATCGTGACGGTGGCCGGCGTCCAGCTCGGCCAGCTGGTGGCCGGCGCCATCGTGCTGGAGTCGGTGTTCGCGCTGCCCGGCCTCGGCCGCCTGGCCCTGGGCGCCATCGGCGCCCGCGACCTGCCGGTGGTGCAGGGGGTGGCCCTGTTCGTCGCCTCGTGCATCGTCGTCATCAACTTCGCAGTGGACGTCGCCTACGGGTTTCTCGACCCGCGCATCCGGGTCGAGTAGCGATGCGGCGGCGCCCCCTGCGACACCTGACCTTCAGCCTCGGCGCCGCCATCACGCTCGGCCTGCTCGCGACCGCCGCGCTGAGCATCGTCTACACGCCGGCCGATCCGCTCGCCATGTCCATCACCGCGCGGCTCGAACCGCCGTCCCGCGGCCATCCGTTCGGCACCGACCAGTTCGGGCGCGATCTGCTCTCGCGCGTGATGACGGGGGCGGTGACCTCGATCGCCGTCGGCGTGATCGCGGTCGCCATCGGCGCCGGCGCCGGCGTGCTGCTCGGCCTGGTGAGCGGCTACGCCGGCGGCTGGCCCGAGGAGACGCTGATGCGGCTGGTGGACGCCGTGCAGGGCTTTCCGGCGATCCTGTCGGCGCTGCTGTTCACCGCGGTGTTCTCGCCGGGCATGACGGTCAGCATGGTGGCGGTCGGCATCGCGTTCGTTCCCGCCTTCGCGCGGCTCACGCGGGGCGCGGTCCTCGAGCTGCGCGAGCGCGAGTTCGTGGTGGCGGCGCGCGCGCTGGGCGGCGGCGACGCCCGGCTCGTCCTGCGCCACATCCTGCCCAACGCGCTGCCGCCCCTCGTCGTGCAGGCCACCACGAGCTTTCCGGTGGCCATTCTGGCCGAGGCGGCGCTGGCCTATCTGGGGCTCGGCACGCAGCCGCCGTACCCGTCCTGGGGGCTGATGCTGCGGGAGGCCCAGAATTTCCTCTCCCTGAACCCCTGGTTCGCGGTGTTTCCGGGCGGCGCGATCGCGCTCACCGTGCTCGGGCTGAACCTCCTGGGCGACGGCCTGCGCGACCTCCTGGACCCCAAAATGGCCTGAGCCGGGGCCGGCCCGCTCCCGCGCATCCCCATATCCTTATTTGACAATTGTGCGACCCTGCATTTATCGTATCGGCTGGCCTCGGCGCTGGCACGCCGGCTCTCGCGCTGGCGAATCTCATTGGCGCCCCGGAGAATGCACGGACATGAAGGTCTTCAGCGCGTCGTTCACGCTTCCCACGGAGGAGCGTACCGAGGTTTCGGACATCACCAAGCTCGTCCGTGAGGCGGTCCAGCAGTTCCCGGTGGCGAACGGCATGGCCCTCATCAACACGCTGCACACGACCTGCGCCCTCTTCATCAACGAGTTCCAGAGCGCGCTGATCGACGACCTCAAGGGCCTCATCGAGCGGCTCGTGCCCGAGCGCGGCGGCTATCGCCACGACGATCCCCGCTTCTCGGACTGCGAGCGGGGCAACGCCCACGCCCATCTGCGGGCGGCGCTGCTGGGACGCAACATCGCCGTCGGGATCGTGAACGGCGAGCTCTCGCTCGGCCGCTTCCAGTCGGTGATCTTCGCCGAGCTGGACGGCCCCCGAAAGCGCGAGATCACCGTCCAGATCATCGGAGAGTAGCGAATCGGCGGCGGCGTCCCTCCGCCGTCGCCTGTGCCGGTCGCCTCGACCCCGCCAGCCGCGATGGAAAGCCGGATCCGTGAGCTTCTGACCGGCCGCACGGTGCTCGTCACCGGCGCGGACGGATTCGTCGGGTCGCACCTCACCGAGACGCTGGTGGGGTACGGGGCCAACGTCCACGTCCTCGTGCGGGCCACCTCGTCGGGCATGCTGCACAACATCGGCTCCCTGCAGCGCCGGGTGACGATCCACCGCGGCGACCTCACCGACAAGCAGGCGATGCTGCAGACGCTGCGCATCCTCAAGGGCTTCGGCGACCGGCCGGTGATCTTCCACCTCGGCGCCCAGGCCCACGTGGGCGAGTGCTGGGCGCGCCCCTACGAGACGCTGAACGTCAACGTGCTGGGCACGGTCAACCTGCTCCAGTCCATCGTGGACCTCGAGCTCGACCTGCTCCGGTTCGACACCGCCGGCTCCTCCGAGGAGTACGGCAACGTCCGGGCCGACGTCCGCGAGCACTACCGCTTCGACGACTCCGGCGGGCTGATCCTCGACGAGCGCTCGCCGGTCAATCCCCAGAGCGTGTACGCGACGGCCAAGCTCGCCGCCGACTTCCTGACCCGCAACTACTGCGCGGCGTACTCGGTCCCGGCGGTGGTGACGCGGATGTTCAACAACTACGGCCCCCGCCAGAGCCCGCGCTTCATCACCGGGACGATCATCACGCAGGCGCTGACGCACGACGTGATCCAGCTCGGCTACGTGCTGTCCAAGCGCGACTTCTGCTTCGTGCGGGACGGCGTGCGCGGCCACATCTTCGCCACGCTGTTCGGCACGCCCGGCGAGACGTACGTGTACGGCTCCGGCCGGGCGATCTCCATCCTCGACTGGTACCGGATGATTCTCCGTATCGGGCAGGAGCACGGCTACTGGGGCGACAAGGAGCTGCGCGCCGACACCGAAGGCCGCGCGCGCCTGGGCCGGAGCGAGGTGGAGGAGCTGCGCGTGGACCACGCCAAGCTCACCACGCTCACCGGCTGGGTGCCGGAGTACTCGTGGGAGGACGGCCTGCGCGAGACGATCAAGTGGTACGTGGAGAACCAGGACAAGTGGGTCGGCCGCGTCGACTGGTAGGGCGGGCGCCGGCGTGACCGATTTCTACGCCGGCCGGAAGATCCTGGTGACCGGCGGCGCGGGCTTCATCGGCTCCTTCCTCGTGGAGCACCTCGCGCGTGACCGCGGCGTGCGCCCGGCCGACGTCGTGGTCCCCCGCAGCCGCGACTGCGACCTCCGCGTCTTCGACAACGCCCGGAGGGCGGTCGAGGGGTGCGACGTGGTGTTCCACCTGGCCGCCACCACCGGGGGCATCGCCTTCAGCCGCGCCTATCCGGCCTCGCAGTACTACAGCTGCGCGCTCATCAACCTGCACGTCCTCGAGGCGGCGCGGCAGGCGGGGGTGCGTAAGCTCGTCGCGCTCGGCAACCTGCTCGCGTACCCGGCGGCGGCGCCCTCGCCGCTGCGCGAGGAGCAGCTGCACGAGGGGCCGATCGCCGCGACGCACCTCGGCATCGGCCTCTCCAAGCGCGACCTCGTCGTCATGGCCGAGATGTACCACCGCGAGTTCGGGCTGGATGCGGTGGTCGTGCTCTCGGCCAACTCCTACGGCCCCCGCGACCACTTCGAGGCCGAGAAGTCGCACGTGATCCCCGCGACCATCATCAAGTGCTGCGACCAGCCGCCCGAGCTGGTGGTGTGGGGCGACGGGACGCCGACGCGCGATTTCCTGTACGTCGAGGACGTGGCGGCCGGGCTGGCCGCCGCGGGCGAGCGCCTCCCCGGCGGGCAGTACGTCAACCTCGCCTCCGGCCACGAGATCAGCATCGGCGACCTCGTGCGGCTCATCGCCCGCCTCACCGGGTTCAAGGGCGCGATCCACTTCGACGCCGACAAGGGCGGCGGCGATCCGCGCCGGGGCGCCAGCCGCGCGCGGGCCGACCGGGTCCTCGGCTTCACCCCGCGGGTGAGCCTCGAGGACGGGCTCCGCCGCACGGTGGAGTGGTACCGGGCCCGGCGATGAGTTTCATCAACCAGATGGAGCCGTGGATCGGCGAGGAGGAGAAGAAGGCCGTCCTCGAGTACCTCGACTCCGGCGGCTGGCTGACCGAGTTCAAGCAGACGCGCGAGTTCGAGCGCGTCATCGCGGCGTACGTCGGCAGCCGCCACGCCTCGGTGGTGAGCAACGGCACGGTGAGCCTCTACGTCGCCCTCGCCGCCCTCGGCGTGGGGGCGGGGGACGAGGTGCTCGTGCCCGACTACACGATGATCGCCTCCGCCAACACCGTGCTGCTGGCGGGCGCCCGGCCGGTCCTTGTGGACGTCGAGCCCGCCACCGCCTGCCTCGATCTCGACCTGGCCGAGCGGGCCATCACCCCGCGCACGAAGGCGATCATGGTGGTGAGCATCAACGGCCGCGCGCCGGACATGGAGCGCGCGGTGGCGCTGGCGCGCCGGCGCGGCCTCGCCCTGGTGGAGGACGCCGCGCAGTCGCTCGGCTCGCGCTGGCGCGGCCGCCACCTCGGCACCTTCGGGGAGATCGGCAGCTTCTCCTTCAGCGCGCCGAAGGTCATCACCACGGGCCAGGGCGGGGCGCTGGTGACCGACGACGACGCGCTGATCGACCGGATCCGCAAGGTGCGCGACTTCGGCCGCTCGCGGGACGGCGTCGACGACCACGTGGCGCTCGGCTTCAACTTCAAGTTCACTGACCTCCAGGCGGTGGTCGGCCTCGCCCAGATGACCAAGCTGGCCTGGCGCGTGGAGCGCAAGAAGGCGATGTTCGCGCGCTACCGGGCCGCGCTGGCCGACGTCCCCGAGGTCGAGTTCCTGCCGACGGATCTCGAGGCGACCTCGCCGTGGTTCATCGACGTGCTCGTCCCCGACCCCGCCGCGCTGCGCGAGCATCTGCGCGGGCGGGGGATCGGCTCGCGTCCGTTCTATCCGCCCGTCCACACCCAGGCGCCCTACCGGCTGGCCGCCCGCTATCCGGTGGCCGAGTCGATCTCACGCCGGGGACTCTGGCTGCCGTCGTCGTCGTTCCTCGACGACGAGACCATCGCCCGCATCGGCGACGAGATCCGGACGTTCTATCGCACGAGCCGGGCGTGAACCTGCACCTGGGGTGCGGCAAGCGCCGTCTCCCGGGATTCGTGCACGTCGACCTCGCCGACTTCCCGCACATCGACCACCGCCACGACGTCCGCACGCTGCCGATGTTCGGCGACGGCGCGGCCGACCTCGTCTACGCCTGCCACGTGCTGGAGTACTTCGACCGGGTCGAGGTGCGTGACGTCCTCGCCGAGTGGCGCCGCGTGCTCCGGCCGGGCGGGACGCTGCGGCTGGCGGTGCCGGACTTCGCCGCCCTCGTCGAGGTCTACCGCGCCTCCGGCGACCTGGGACTGATCCACGGGCCGCTGTACGGGCGCATCGAGGTGGCGACGCCCGACGGGCCGCGCATCGTGTACCACCGGACGGTCTACGACGAGGACAGCCTGCGGGCGACGCTGGAGGCGGCCGGCTTCACCCGCGTGCGCCGCTGGGACTGGCGCCAGACGATCCATCGCGACCACGACGACTTCGCCCAGGCCTACATCCCCCACCTCGACCGGGAGCACGGCCGGCTCGTCAGCCTCAACGTGGAGGCGGACCGGTGAGCGCGCCCCGGATGACGGTCACGCTCATCATCCCCACGCTCGACGAGGTCGACGCCATCGGCGGCGTGCTGAAGGAGATTCCCGCCGGCGTGATCGACGAGGTGCTGGTGGTGGACGGCCACTCGACCGACGGCACCCCCGACCTCGTGCGCCGGCTGGGGTACCGGGTCGTCGAGCAGCCCGGGCGGGGCTACGGCGACGCCATCGCGGCCGGCTTCCGCCACGCCCGCGGCGACGTCGCGGTGCTGGCGGACGCCGACGGCTCCTACACCCTCGACGACATCCCGCACCTGCTGGCGGCGGTCGCCGCGGGGGCCGACGTCGCGCTGGGGTCACGCTATCTGCCCGCCTCGGGCAGCGAGGACGACACGCTCGTGCGGCGGGTGGGCAACGCCGGCTTCACCTTCCTGATCCGGTGGCTGTTCGGGGTGCCGAGCTCCGACGTGCTCTTCTTCTACGCGGCGATGCGCCGCCGGGTCTTCGAGACGATCACCCCCTCCTCCACCGGCTTCGAGTACATCGTGGAGTTCCTCATCCGCGCGCGCCGGGCAGGATTCCGCTTCGCCGAGATCCCCTCCGCCGAGCGCAAGCGCACCGCCGGCCGCTCCAAGGTCAACGCGCTCCTCGACGGCCTGCGGATCCTCCGCGTGATGGCGCGCGAGGCGCTCCGGTAGCATGCCGCCCCGCACCGACTGGCGGGTGGGGCTGGCCGTCTTCGCCGGCGTGTTCCTGCTTTACGAGCTGACGTTCGCCGCGATCCCCACTGGCAACGGGCAGTGGCTCCTGCCCGAGTTCGCCCGCGGCGACCGGCCGGACGTCTTCATCGCCGACTGGCCGCTCACCGCCGCGATCTTTTACTGGCTCATCCGCGCGCTGGCCGGCCCCGGCGGACCCTTCACGCCGCTCGCGGTCGTGCAGACGGCGAACGCGCTGGCGGCCGCCAGCGGCATCGCCGCCTTCGGCCAGACGCTCGTGCTGCTCGGCGCGGGTCCCGTGCTGGGCGTGCTGGGCGCGCTGCTGCTGGCCACCTCGTTCGCCTCCTGGTTCTACGTGAACGCCGACACCCACCACCTGGCGCTCGGCGCCGTGCTGTGGCTGTTCTACCTGTTCGTGCGCCGGCGGACGAGCGGACGGCCCTACGACTGGCGCTTCGCCGGCGTCCTCGCGTTCTTCAACGCTGCGGAGGGTCTGCTGCTGCGAAGCGCCGTCTTGTTCGGCGCCGGCGCGGTGGCGGCCGGCTTCGTCGGCCAGCCGCCGCGCCGCGCCCTGCGCGCCGCGCTCGTCTACGTCGGCGTCGGCGTCGCGACTACCGTCGCGCTGTCGATCCTGGTCGGCGTGGCGCTGAAGGGCGCGCGGGGTCTGGACGAGCTCGGCGCGTGGTACATCATCAACGTGCGCCAAGTCTGGCGACCGCACGAAGTGTACGAGACGACGGGGGTGCTCGTCACGCCGCTCAAGCTGCTCAAGGGCCAGCTCAGCGCGCTGCTCTTCGGCGTGCAGGTGCTGAGCGACGCGCTGCGCGAGCCGGCGCTCTTCGCGCACGGCACGGTGGTCGCGCTCGTGAGCCTCGGCGTGGTCGGCTGTGGCCTGCTGCTCGCGCTCGCGGCGGAGGCCTGGTGGGCGCGTCGGCGTGTCCTCGAGCACGGCCTGCTGGCGCTGGTGCTGTGCGGAGCGTGGTGGCTCGCCGGCAAGGTCGTCCTCAACTCGTGGTTCTGGCCTGGCGCCGCCAAGTACCACCTGCTGACTCTGCCCCCGCTGCTGGTCCTCCTGCTGCTCGGACCGATCGTGACCCGGCTCGCGCCCGACGTCGGGCCACGCGCGTGCCGGCGCCAGGTCGGCCTCGTCGCCGCGCTGCTGGTGGTGGTCGTTGCCGGCAACGCCTGGGGCGCGATGCTGCCCTACTATCGCTACGGGCGCCAGCAGCAGGCGCTGGCCGCGCGCGCGCGCAGCGAGTTCCGGGCCGACGACTTCTTCGTCTCCGCCGAGTCCGGGCTGGACGCGGTGCTGGCGCGCAACGACGAGCATCACGTTAACGTCAAGGACGTGTTCCGCGAGAAGTCGAAGGAGGACGGCTTCGGCGTCGTGCGCGAGACCATCGCGACCCAGCTCGTGCTCGGCCGGCGGGTGTTCGTCTACAACCTCGTGCCCGGCCCCTACACGCTGTTCGGCATCAACCACGCCCTCGTGCGCCGGCCGGGCGAGCGGTTCACGACGCGCGACTTCGAGGCGTTCGCGGCCGGGCTGCGGCAGCGCTACGATCTGGTCCCGGTGCTGACCTACTGGGAGGAGGCCCAGGAGCCGATCTACCTCTTCGGTGAACGGCTCCAGACGCTCTGGCAGGTGAGGCCGCGGTCGTGAGCGGTGAGCGCCTCGCGCTCCACGGGGGGACGCCGGTGCGCCGGCAGCTGCTGCCGTACGGCGGGCAGGTGATCGAGGACGACGACGTCGAGGCGGTGACGCGCGCGCTACGCGACGACTGGATCACCACCGGGCCGCGGGTGGCCGAGTTCGAGCGGCGCGTCGCCGAGCGCGTCGGCGCCCGCCACGCGGTGGCGGTGGCCTCTGGCACCGCCGCGCTGCACGCGGCGGCGTTCGCGGCGGAGATCGGGCCGGGGGACGAGGTCATCGTCCCCGCGCTGACGTTCGCGGCCAGCGCCAACGCCGTCCTCTACCTCGGCGGCCGGCCGGTCTTCTGCGACGTCCGTCCCGACACCCTCAACCTCGATCCCGCGCGGGCCGGCGCCGCCGTCACCCCGCGCACGCGCGCGATCATGACGGTGGACTTCGCCGGCCAGCCCTCCGATCTCGCCGCGCTGGGGGAGCTGGCGCGCGCCCGCGGCCTGCGGCTCATCGACGACGCCGCCCACGCGCTGGGCGCCGAGTACCGCGGCCGCCCGCTCGGCACCCAGGCCGACCTGACCACGCTGAGCTTTCACCCGGTGAAGGCGATCACCACCGGCGAGGGCGGCATGGTGCTGACCGACGACGCCGAGCGCGCCGCCCGGGCGGCGCGCTTCCGCAACCACGGCATCAGCAGCGAGGCGTCGGCCCGGCACGCGGCCGGCCAGTGGCACTACGAGATGGTCGACCTCGGCTTCAACTACCGGCTCACCGATCTGCAGTGCGCGCTCGGGCTGAGTCAGCTCGCCAAGCTCGACCGCTTCCTGGCCCGGCGCGCGGCCCTCGCCGACCTCTACCGGCGCGCGCTCGCCGAGGTGCCGGGGGTGATCATCCCCAGCGTGGCCCCCGACGTCCGTCACGCCTGGCACATCTTCCCGATCCTCCTCGACGCCGCGCGCGTGCGCGCCGGGCGCGACGAGATCTTCGCCGCGCTGCGGGCCGAGGGCATCGGCGTCACCGTGCACTACATCCCCGTCTACCGCCATCCGTACTACCAGCGCCTCGGCTATCCGCACTCCTGCTGCCCGGTGGCCGAGTCCGCCTACGACCGGTTGCTGACGCTGCCGCTGTCGGCCCGCCTGAGCGACGCGGACGCCGGCGACGTCATCGCCGCCGTCGCCAAGGTCTTCGGCCACTTCGCCGGCTGACCCGCCGCCGACCCCGGAATTGGGTTGACCCCCGTTCGGGCGGTGTGTTCAAATACTGAACGCTCATGGCTCAGCTGATCGCGCCCTACGGGGACCGGCTGGTGGATCTCGTCGTGCGGGGTGAGGCGGCGGCGGCGCTGTGCGCCGAGGCGGGCCGGCTCCCCTCGCTGGTGCTCTCCGACCGCGCGGTGTGCGACCTCGAGCTGCTCGCCACCGGCGGCTTCTCGCCGCTCGACCGTTTCATGGGGCGCGCCGACCACGAGCGCTGCGTCGCGGAGATGCGGCTGGCCGGCGGCACCCTGTTCCCGATCCCGGTGGTCCTGCCGGTCGAGCGCGACGCGCCGGTCCGGCTCGACGCCCGGGTCGCCCTGCGCGACGCCCGCAACGAGATCCTCGCCGTCCTCACCGTGCAGGAGATCTACGAGTGGGACCGCGACACCGTCGCGCGCGGGGTGTTCGGCACGCTCGACACCGCCCACCCGCTGGTCGCCGAGATGCACCGATGGGGGCCGCGCAACGTCGCCGGCGCCCTTGAGGTGTTGCGCCTGCCCGCCCACTACGACTTCAGCGACCTGCGGCTCACACCGGCCCAGGTGCGGGCGCGGCTGGCCGGGCTCGGGCGCGCCAACGTCGTCGCCTTCCAGACGCGCAACCCGCTTCACCGCGTCCACGAGGAGCTGACCAAGCGCGCCGCCGCCGGCGTGGACGGCGTGCTGCTGCTGCACCCCTCGGTCGGTATGACGAAGCCCGGCGACGTGGATCACTACACGCGCGTGCGCACCTATCGCGCGCTGGCGGCGCGCCACTGGGAGCCGGACCGCATTCTCCTGTCGCTGCTGCCGCTCGCCATGCGCATGGCGGGGCCGCGCGAGGCGCTGTGGCACGCGATCATCCGGCGCAACCACGGCGCCAACCACTTCATCGTCGGCCGCGACCACGCGAGCCCCGGCGTCGACTCCCGGGGCACGCCGTTCTACGGCCCCTACGACGCGCAGGAGCTGGTGGCCCGCCACCGCGACGAGCTGGGCGTCGCGATGGTGCCGTTCAGCGAGCTCGTCTACCTGCCCGAGGAGAAGCGCTACGAGGAGATCTCGGCGGTGCCCTCCGGCGTGCGCACGGCGGCGATCTCCGGCACCCAGGTGCGCAACGAGTTCCTCAACGCCGGCGTCCCGCTGCCGGAGTGGTTCACGCGCCCGGAGGTGGCCGAGATCCTGGCCGAGACCTACCCGCCGCGGCACCGCCAGGGCGTGTGCGTGTGGTTCACCGGGCTGAGCGGCAGCGGCAAGTCGGCGACGGCCGACGCGCTGACCGCGCTGCTGCTCGAGCACGGCCGCCAGGTGACGGTGCTCGACGGCGACGTCGTCCGCACGCACCTGTCGAAGGGGCTCGGCTTCAGCAAGGAGGACCGCGACACCAACATCCGGCGCATCGGGTTCGTGGCGGCGGAGATCGTGCGCCACGGCGGCGTCGTGATCACGGCGGCGATCAGCCCCTATCGCGCGACGCGCGCCGAGTGCCGGGGCATGATGGGCGCCGAGCAGTTCGTCGAGGTGTTCGTCGACACGCCCCTCGAGGTGTGCGAGAGCCGGGATACCAAGGGGCTCTACGCCAAGGCCCGCCGCGGCGAGCTGCCCGGCTTCACCGGGATCAACGATCCCTACGAGCCGCCGGCGACCGCCGAGGCGACGCTGGACACCGTGCGCCGCTCCATCGAGGACAACGCGCGGCTGATCCTGGCCGAGCTGCAGCGGCGTGGCTTCGTCCGCTGACCGGCGGCCGATGGACCGGCACGACGCGCGCGACCTCGAGATCCTGACCGCGATCGACGAGGGGCGGCCGCTGAGCCAGCGCGCGCTCGCCGAGCGCCTCGGCGTCGCGCTCGGGCTCGTGAACCTCTACCTGCGCCGGCTGAGCCGCCGCGGCTACGTGAAGATCACCGAGTTCCCCGCCAAGCCGGCGGCGCGCAAGCGGCTGCGGTATCTGCTCACGCCGAAGGGGCTGGCCGAGAAGAGCCGGCTCACCTGGGAGCACATGGCCTACGCGCTCCGGCTCTACCAGCGCGCCCGCCAGACGCTGCGCGAGTCGTTGAGCCTGCTGCCCGGCAACGGCGCCAAGCGGGTGGCGCTGTGCGGGGTGGGCGAGGCGGCCGAGCTCGCGTACCTGACCCTGCGCGAGTCCGGCCTCGAGCCCGTCGGCGTCTTCGGCGACGAGCCGGGCGCCCGGTTCCTCGACTTCACGGTGCGGCCGGTGGCCGAGCTCGCCGACGCGGACGTCGACGTCGTCGTGCTCGCCACGTTCGACCCGCCCGCGCCGTACCTGGCCGCCCTCGCTGCGCTCGGCGTGCCGCGCCAGCGCGTGCTCACGCTGCGCCGTCCGGGGCCGGCGTCGGGCGCGGCGCGATGACGGTGGCGCGCGACTTCCGCGGCTTCGCCGCGCTCCTGCGCCGCTACCTGGCGCCGTACTGGTCGGCGGTTGCGCTGCTCGTCGCGTCGAGCTACCTCGCCACCGCGCTCGGCGCGCTCCTCCCCATCTTGATGGCGCCGATCCTCGACCTCGCGCTGGGCCGGCCGGTCGGCGGCCGCGCCGCGGTCGGTCTCGGCGGCCTGAGCCTCGAGAACCTGGGGGCCGCCGTCTTCCAGTGGCTCGGTGTGCGGTCGGTGGACGACCGGCTGCGCGCCATCGCGCTCCTGTGCGTGGCCTACGTCGCGGTGGGCGGGGTGCGGGCGTGCGTGGACTTCGGCAACCTCATGCTGGCCCTGTGGATCCGGGTGCGGGCGGCCGCCGCGCTGCAGCTCGACGTGTTCCGTCACGTGCTCGACCTCTCGATGCGGTTTTTCACGCGGGTGCGGACCGGCGAGCTAATCTCGCGCCTCGAGACCGACACGCGGGCGGCCACCTACGGCCTCGAGACGATCGTCGGCACCGTGCTCACCGCGCCCGCGCTCATCCTCGTCTACGGCTGGCTGCTCGTGCGCACGAGCCCGCGCCTGGTCGTCGCCGCGGTGGGCGCGGCCGGGCTGCACTGGGCGGTCACCCGCGCGGTGCGCGGCCCCATCCGGCGGCTGGCGACCGACGAGTTCGGGATCTTCGCGCAGCGGACCGCCCGGCTGCAGGAGGCCATCCTCAGCATCCGGGTGGTGAAGTCGTTCGGCGCCGAGGCGCTCGAGACGCGGCGGCTGCGCGAGCTGCTCGACGGGCTCATCGGCGTCAACATGCGCTTCGGCCTCTACAAGCACGCCGAGGAGCCGGCCCGCGCCCTCGTCGGCTACACGGTGGAGGCGAGCCTGCTGCTGCTGGCGGCGTGGGAGCTGCTAGCCGGCCGGCTGGCGGTGCCGACGTTCTTCCTCTTCCTCTGGGTCGGACGGGCGGTCATGACGCAGATCGCCCTCCTCGCCTCGGCGTACACGCAGATGCAGTCCACACTGGCCGCCGCCGGGCGGGTGAACGATCTGCTCGCCGAGGCGCCCGAGGTGCGGGACGGATCGGAGACCATCGCCGGCTTCACCGACCGGCTGGCGCTGCGCGGGGTGTCGTTCGACTACGGCGGCGTGCGCGTGCTCGACGACGTCAGCGTCGAGATCGTGCGCGGCGAGACGGTGGCGCTGGTGGGGCCGAGCGGTGTCGGCAAGTCGACGCTGGCCGACCTCGTGCTGCGCCTCTACGACCCGGTGGGCGGCACGATCACGATCGACGGCCGGGACCTCCGCACGCTGCGGCAGGGCTCCTACCGGCGGCTGTTCGGCGTGGTGTCGCAGGAGGCGCTGCTCTTCAACGCCTCCATCCGCGACAACATCGCCTACGGCCGCGAGGGCATCACCGCCGACGACGTGGAGCGGGCGGCCCGCAGCGCCAACGCCCACGAGTTCATCCTCGAGCTGCCCGACGGCTACGACACGCTCGTCGGCGACCGCGGCGTGCGGCTGTCGGGCGGCCAGCGGCAGCGGGTGGCCATCGCGCGGGCGCTCGCCGGCCGGCCGCCGATCCTGATCCTCGACGAGGCAACCAGCTCGCTCGACAGCGAGTCGGAGCGGCTGGTGCAGCAGACCCTCGACCGCGTGGTGGCGGGCATGACGTCGATCGCGATCGCCCACCGCCTCTCGACGGTGCTCGGCGCCGACAAGATCGTGGTCCTCAACCGCGGGCGGGTGGAGGCCGTCGGCCGCCACGCCGACCTGCTCAACCGCAGCGAGACCTACGCCCACCTCTACCGGCTGCAGTTCGCCGAGCCGGAGACGGCGGGGCGGGTGTGACGAACCCGGCCACCGGAGGGACACGCGTGGTGAACTGGCGCGAGACGTCGGTGCTGATCACCGGCGGCACCGGATCGTTCGGCAACAAGCTGGTGGAGCTGATGCTCACGCGGTATCACCCCCGCCGGCTCGTCGTGTTCAGCCGCGACGAGCTCAAGCAGTCGGAGATGATGACCCGCTTCGACCACCCCTCGCTGCGGTTCTTCATCGGCGACGTGCGCGACCGCGACCGGCTGGAGCGGGCGATGCACGAGGTGGACGTCGTCTTCCACGCCGCCGCCCTCAAGCAGATCCCCGCCTGCGAGTACAACCCCTTCGAGGCGATCCAGACCAACGTCAACGGCGCCAAGAACATGATCGACGCCGCCATCAACCAGGGCGTCACGCGGGTGGTGTCGATCAGCACCGACAAGGCGTGCCAGCCCATCAACCTCTACGGCGCCACCAAGCTCTGCGCCGAGAAGCTCGTGATCCAGGGCAACGCCTACGGCCACAGCCGCGGCACGATCTTCAGCGTGGTGCGCTACGGCAACGTGATCGGCAGCCGGGGCAGCGTCATCCCGCTGTTCGCCGCCCAGCGGGCCACCGGCCGGGTGACGGTGACGGATCCGGCGATGACGCGCTTCTGGCTCACCCTCGACCAGGGGGTGGAGTTCGCGGTCCGCTGCGCGGAGCAGATGGCGGGCGGCGAGATCTTCGTGCCGAAGATCTCCAGCATGCGGGTGATGGACCTGGTGCGCGTGATGGCCCCCGACTGCCGCGTGGAGTTCATCGGCATCCGCCCCGGCGAGAAGCTGCACGAGATCCTGATCTCGGAGGACGAGAGCCGCCAGGCCCGCGAGCTCGACGACATGTTCGTGATCGAGCCGCTCTACCCGTCGTGGGCGTTCAAGGGGTGGGAGCGGGGCAAGCGGCCGGTCGCCGGGTTCCGGTACTCGAGCGACGCCAACTCCGCGTGGCTCTCCGACGCCGAGATGCAGCGGCTGGCCGATGGCTGAGGCCGCCGCGCTCACCGTGCTGCCGCTGCGCCTGTGGTTCAAGGGCGAGCGGACCTACGTGCACGGCACGGACCTCTTCAACGCGCTGGCCGAGGCGGCGGGAATCGCCCGCGAGCCCGCCGGCGCGGACCTCCGGCTGTCCCTGCACCATCCGATCACGCGCGGCGTGGAGGCGGTGCGGCTCTCACCGGGGACCCCGCCGGAGTTCCGCCCCGCCGCGCTGCTCGAGGTGCAGCGCGGGTCGGGGCGCACCGTGTGGGCGGTGCGCGAGACCGACGACCGCGTCGCCGAGCGCCGCCCCTACGACGAGGCCGCCGTGACGGCGGGCGCGGTGATCGAGGGGGAGGATGTCATCCAGCAGAAGGCCACGCCGTACACCCTCATCGAGCGGGTGGTGGCGCTGAACAAGCGGCTGCTCGATCACGCCGGGCCGGCGGGCGCGGGCGGCTGGTGGTTCTCGCGGCTGGAGCTCGGCACGCTGCCCTCGTCGTCGGCGGCGCTCCGGTTGCACCGGGCGACCGATCTCGGCGGGCGCCTGGTCAAGTCCCACATCCGCGCCGACGGCGGGCGGGTCGGCGCCATCTACTTCACGCGGAAGCGGCCGTGATCGGGCTGACGCGGCTGGCGTATCACATCCCCGAGCGGCGCGTCGACAACGCCGAGGTCGCGCGCCGGGTGGGGGCCAGCGACGCGCTGCTGCGCGACAAGATCGGCTTTCTCCGAACGGCGCGGATGCCCGCCGGGACCGAGACCTCCGATCTCGGCGTGCACGCCGTCCGGCGCCTGCTCGAGGACGCCGCGCTCGACGCCGGCGCGCTGCAGTGCCTGGTGGTCGTGACCCAGAACCCGGACGGCCACGGGCTCCCCCACACCTCGGCGATCATGCACGGCAAGCTGGGGCTGGCGCCGGGGTGCGCGACGTTCGACATCTCGCTCGGGTGCTCGGGGTTCGTCTACGGCCTGGCGGTCGTCTCGGCCTTCATGGCCGCCCACGCCCTGACCCGCGGCGTCCTCGTCACCGCCGATCCGTACTCGAAGATCGTGTGTCCCGACGACCGCGACACCGTGCTCCTGTTCGGCGACGGCGCGGCGGCGGCGCTGCTGACGGACGCGCCGGTCTGGCGCCTGGGCCGCTGCGACTTCCGGTCACTCGGCGCCGAGGGGGGCGCGCTGGCCGTCGGCGGCGACGGCCGGCTGACCATGAGCGGCCGGGGGGTGTTCGGCTTCAGCGCCACGGAGGTTCCCGCCAGCATCGAGCGCACGCTGGCCGCCAACGCGCTGGCGCTCGGCGACATCGACCGCTTCGTCCTGCACCAGGGCAGCCGCTTCATCGTCGACAGCATCGCCCGGCGGATGGGGATCGCCGATCGCGCCGTCTTCTGCGCCCAGGACTACGGCAACCTGGTCTCCTCGTCCATTCCGGTCGCGCTGGCCGAGACCGTGAAGGACACCGATCGCCGCGTGCTGATCAGCGGCTTCGGGGTCGGGCTCAGCGTGGCCACCGGGATCCTCACCCGTGTCTGAGCCGGGGCGCGACCGCCGGGGCCGGCTGGTGGACCGCTATCGCGCGCTTGGTGTCGAGCGCGGCCGGGTGGTCTACGTCGCCGCCGACTTCGGCCCGATGCGCGAGTCAGCGCGCGACGATCGCGCCGCGCTGCTCGGCGACCACCTGGCGGCGCTCCGCGAGCTCGTGGGCCCCGACGGCACGATCGTCGTGCCCACCGCGTCGACGAACCTCTGCAACACGACCACGGTGTTCGACCCGGACACCACGCCGAGCCACCAGATGGGCGCGTTCGCCGAGTTCGTGCGCCTGCAGCCGGACGCGCGCCGCAGCTTTCATCCGTTCTGGTCGGTCAGCGCGCTGGGGGGCGGCGCGGGCGCCCTGGTGGACGACGTCTCCCGCCACGCCTTCGGGGTCGGCTCCGTCTGGTCGCGGCTCGTCGAGGCGGGGGCGCTGGCGCTGCACGTCGGTGTGCACCCGCGGCTGTCGATCAGCGTCATCCACCACATCGAGCTGGTGACGGGCGTGCCGTACCGCTACACGAAGGAGTTCATGCACCCCGTCAAGCGCGGCGACAAGGTGAGCGTCGAGCCGTTCTATCACTTCGTCTGCTACCTGGACGCCGATATCCGCCGGGACGGCAACCGCCGGATCTACGATCACTATGCCGCCACCGGCGGCGTGCGCACCGCCGCCGAGGCCCGCGGCACCATCTGGTCGTTCCCGCTGCGGGATTTCTACGACGCGACCCGCGCGCTGCTCGCGCGCGACCTGTACGCCTGGGTCGAGCGCGAGCCGGCCGTGCGCCCCTATCAACGGTGAGGGAGCCAGCCATGCCCGACGAGGATCTCGTCGCCGCCGTCCTGAAGGCCGTGAAGGACGCCGCGCCCACGGTCGAGAGCCCGGGAGATCACGACCAGTCCCTGTTCGACCTGGGCCTCGACTCCCTCGACCACTCGGCGATGCTGCTCGCGCTGGAGGAGACGTACGACGTGGCCATCCCCGACGAGGACGTCGACGGCCTGAAGTCGGTCAACCAGATCGCGGCCTATCTCGAGAAACGGATCGGGAGGTGACGAGGTGACGGCATCGCGCTTCTACGAGCGGTTCGACGCGCACGGGCGGATCGCGGACTCGGCGGCGCCGCGCATCACCACCCAGGCCGGCGAGGCGCGCTTCGCGCCCCGCGACGGGGGGCTGCGCGTGCTCCTGATCAACGCGCCGATCCGCGAGTGGTCGTATCCGAACATCATGCCGATCGGGCAGGGGTACGTCGGGGCGGTCGTCGCGATGGACGGCCACACCGTCGACGTGCTCGACCTCAACGCCGAGCGCCGCCAGCCCGTGAAAGATTCGCCCGAGGCGTTCGTGAAGTGGGTCGAGACCCGCATCGTCGAGAAGCTCCAGAGCGCGCGCCCCGACGTGATCGGGCTGGGCGGGATCATCACCCAGTACGCGTGGATCAAGCGGATCGCGACGATCTGCCGGCGGGTGCATCCCGACGTGCCGATCGTGCTCGGGGGCGGCATCGCCTCCTCGATGCCGGCGTTCATGGTGCAGCGGCTGCCGGTCGACGCGGTCGTGCAGGAAGAGGGCGAGGTGACCGTCTCGGAGCTGCTCCACCGGCTCGAGGCGGGGGCGACGCTCGAAGGGGTGAAGGGGGTGGCGTACCGGCACGTCCTCCGGCCGGGGGAGTGGACGGTGCGCGACAACGGGCTGCGCGCCTCCGTGCAGTCGCGCGAGGCGGGGCTCGACGGGCTGCCCTGGCCGCTGCGCTCGCGGTGGGCCGAGGACGAGGTCTACAAGCTGAATCCCGTCGGCCACCTGAACTGGCAGACGAAGTGGGTCGACGGCGCGCCGGTCCAGACCGGGCAGTACTCGGTGTCCATGATCGCCTCGCGCGGCTGTCCGTACGCGTCGCGCGCGTGCGACTACTGCTATGCGGCGTATCTCGGCAAGACCTACCGGCTGCGGAGCCCGCGGGAGGTCGTGGACGAGATGCAGTACATCAGGGAGCGCTACGGCGCGGTGTACATCCACTTCCTGGACGACCTCCTGATGACCGACTACCGCTGGGCGCTGGAGCTCTTCACCGAGCTCCGCGAGCGCAAGCGGACGGCCGGCTTCGAGGTGATGTGGGGCGGAACCTGCCGGACCAACATCGTGGCCGACGACGTGCTGCGCGCGCGGCGCGAGGGACGCCCGCACATGCTCGAGCTCGGCTACGAGGTCGGGATGCGCCAGGCCGGCTACGGCGTGGAGTCGGCCAGCCCGACGATCTTGAAGAACATCGACAAGAGCGGGCAGACGCTCGAGAAGATGGAGATCGCCATCCTGGAGACGCAGCGGGTGCTCGGCTACGCCGACTGCTCGTTCATGATCGGCTCGCCCGGCGAGACCGCCGACACCGTGCGCGAGACCGTCGAGTTCTGCCGCAAGGTGAACCTGAAGCCGGAGGTGTTCTTCTTCACGACGGCGTACCCGGGCACGTCGTTCTGGCAGCTGGCCCTCGACAAGGGGCTCATCCGGAAGGCGGTCACCGGCGAGAAGGGGCCGGCCGACGAGGACATCATCGAGCAGTACTTCCTGCGGCTGGGCGAGCAGGGCGAGGAGGTGCGCACGAACTTCAGCGACCTTCCCGACGAGGAGATCATCGAGCTGTCGTGGGGCGCGGTCAGCGAGCTGGGCGGGCAGAACACGGTGCGCCATCCCCACACCGGCGACAGCCAGACCGCCCGGCGCGGCGTGCGCGGGGCCACCCGCGCCGACGTGTAGCGCCGGCCCGCATGCGGTTCCTGGTCGTCGGGCTCGGGTCGATCGGCCAGCGCCACGCGCGCAACCTGCGCGCGCTCGGCCACGACGTCCTCGGCTTCGACGCCGACGGCGAGCGGCTGGCGGGGGCGGCGGCCGGCCTCGGCCTCGAGCCCCTGCCGGCCCTCGCCGGCGCCGGCGCGCACAAGCCGGACGCGGTGGTGATCTGCACGCCGCCGTCGTCCCATCTCGAGCTGGCCCGCCTCACGCTCGGCTGGGCCACCCACCTGTTCGTCGAGAAGCCGATCGCGGCGCGCTCCGAGGGCGTCGCCGACCTGCTCGCGGAGGCCGACGCGCGCGGCTGCCGCGTGCTGGTCGGCGCCAACCTGCGCTTCTTCCGCCCGCTCCGGCGCGTCAAGGCGCTGGTGGACGAGGGGCGGATCGGCCGCGTCCTCGCGGTCCGGGCCCAGTGCGGCTTCCACCTGCCGTTCTGGAAGCCGGGCGCGGACTACCGCCAGACGTATCGCGCCCACGCCGCCCACGGGGGCGGGATCCTCCTCGACGCCATCCACGAGTTCGACTATCTGCGCTGGATGTTCGGCCCCGTCACCGACGTCTTCTGCACGGCCGGCCGCCTCTCCGAGCTGGCGATCGACGTGGAGGACTTCGCGGAGGTGACGCTGCGGTTCGCCGGCGGCCCGATCGCCCAGCTCCACCTGGACTACCTGCAGCGCTCCTACCGGCGCGACTGCGAGGTCATCGGCGAGCGGGGCGTCATCGTGTGCGACTACATCGAGGGGCGGGTGACGGTCTTCGGCGAGGAGCGCGACCGCTGGGAGGGGTTTCGCGAGCCGATCGACTTCGACCACAACGAGATGTTCGTGGAGGAGATGCGGCACCTCGTCGCGTGCCTCGAGGGGCGCGAGCAGCCGACGATCGGGGCGGGCGAGGCGCTCGCCGCCCTCCGGCTGGTGGAAGCGGCCAAGGCCTCGGCGGCCGGGCGCCGCTGGATCACCGTCTGATGGCGCTGCGCTGCGTGGCCGTCGTGCAGGTCCGCCTCGGCTCGAGCCGCCTGCCCGGCAAGGCGCTGGCGGAGGTGGCCGGCCGTCCCATGCTGGCGCACGTCGTCGCGCGGGCGCGCGCGATCCCCGGCCTCGACGAGATCGTGATCGCCACCACCGACCAGCCGCGCGACGAGCCGGTCGTGCGGTTCGCGGTGGCGGCCGGGCTCCCGTGGGTGCGGGGCAGCGAGGACGACGTCCTCGACCGCTTCCAGGCGGCGGTGCGCGCCCATCCCGCCGACGCCATCGTGCGGATCACGCCGGACTGCCCGCTCCTCGATCCGGCGGTCTCGGCGCGCGTCGTCGCCGAGTTCGTCGCCCACGGGGGACGCGTCGGCTACGTCAGCAACGTGCACCCGCCGACCTATCCCGACGGCCTCGACACCGAGGTGTTCTCGCGCGAGGCGCTGGAGGCGGCGTGGCGCGAGGCGCGCCATCCCGCCGACCGCGAGCACGTGACGCCGTACATCTGGGACCGACCCGAGCGGTTCGGCCTCGTCAACGTGCGCCACGCCGAGGACCTCTCCGCGCTGCGCTGGACCGTCGATACCGCCGGCGATCTCGAGTTCGTGCGGGCGGTCTACGCCGCGCTGAGCCCGGACGGGACGCGCCCGTTCGGAATGGCCGAGGTGCTCGCGCTCCTGCGCGCGCATCCCGAGCTGGCGACGCTCAACGCCGGCCTCACGCGCAACGAGAAGTTCGCGGGCTCCGGGAAGGGCAACCGATGAGCGACATGCGGCGCTTCATCGAGCGACTGCATCCGCTCAACCGGTCGATCTGCAGCCCCGACCTCGACCGGGCCCTGGACATCATCAAGGCGGAGTTCGTTCCCGACCTCGTGATCGACGGCTATCCCACCGGCAGCGCCGCCTGGACCTGGCGGCTGCCACGCAAGTGGGACCTCCGGTCGGCCTCGATCGCGTGCGGCGGGCGGGAGATCGTCTCGACGGCCACCGAGCCGCTGTGCGTGTCGAGCGGCTCGCTGCCGGTCGACGCGGTCGTCTCCTACGACGAGCTGCGGCGGCACGTCTACGCGGACGCGACGCGGCCGGCGCTGCTCGTGTGGAACTTCCGCTACTACGGACGGCTGGACTGGGGATTCAACCTGCCCTTCGATCTGGTCGCGCGGCTCGATCGCGACGCCGAGTATCACGTGAGGGTGGACGCCCGTTACTACGACGACGTCTTCCGGGTCGGCTACGTCCGGCTGCCCGGCCGCTCGCCGCAGACGATCCTCGTCAGCAGCGACATCTGCCACCCCTACCAGTGCAACGACAGCCTGAGCGGGACGGCGGTCGCCCACGCGCTCTACGCGCACCTGAAGGCGACGCCGCGGTTCTTCACGTACGTGTTCACGTTCCTGCCCGAGACGATCGGCACCATCGCGTTCCTGGCCAACCACCCGGAGCTGGCGGACGACATCGTGTACAGCGTCTACACCGAGTTCTGGGGGCGGCCGGGGCGGGTGCGGCTGCAGAGATCGCTGCGCGGCGACTCGCTGATCGACGAGGTGGCGACCCAGGTCCTCACCAAGCGGTTCGGCTCGGACTTCACGGCGCTGCCCTTCCGCGAGGACGGCATCATGAACGACGAGGCGGTGACGTCGAGCGCGAATCTCTGGATCCCCTCGATCGCGCTCAACCGCGGCCCGTTCGAGGACTACCATTCCCACCGCGACATTCCCGCGCGGCTGGACTGGCCCGGCATCACCGAGGGGTTCGAGATCGTGCGGGACATCGTGGACGGCCTGGAGAGCCTGGAGCCGGCGGGCTGCGCGCGCGAGCGCGGAGGGCTGCGGCTGCGCGACCGCCTGCCGGCGCGGCCGGCGCAGGCGGACGACGTGGTGCCGGTGCCGCTCTACACGGGGCCGATCTTCCTGTCGCAGTACGGGCTGTGGGTGGACTGGCGCGAGCAGCCGGAGCTCAACGCCGCGATGGACCTGATCATGGCGTGCATCGACGGCCGGAACTCGGTGGGCGAGATCGCCGCGTTCGTGCGGCTGCCGTTCGAGCAGGTCCGCGGCTGGGTGGACCGCTTCGCGCGCGAGGGGCTCGTGCGCATGGCGGCGGCGGCATGAGGCTCGGCGTCGTCATCACCCGGAACAACTACTACCGGCTGCTGGGGCCGGTGGTCGAGGCGGCGCTCGCCCGCGGAATGGAGGTCGTCGCCCTGCACGACGGCGCGCAGGCGCGACGCGGCCACAAGGGCTACGAGTTCCCCGCCGCCGACCGGGCCCCCCGCTTCCGCGCGGGGACGCCGCGGATCGTCATGTACGCCGGCCGCGCCGCGCTGCTCGATGCGGTGGCGGCGGCGGGCGTGGACGCGGTCGTCGCGATCGAGAAGAAGCCGGACGGCCGCGCGGCCGCCGCGGTGCCGTGGACGATCCTCCAGTTCACCGGGGACCTCTGGCGAAAGCTCGTCCCCGAGGACTTCACGCGGGCGGCCGGCGTGGCCGTCCACAGCGACTGGTGGGTGGACTTCGCGCTCGACAACTTCCGCGACCGCGGGCTCACGACCGCCGGCGACGCGCGCGAGGGGGAGATCCGCGCGCGCTCGACCGCGGTCGGGATGCCGGAGCTCGACCAGATCGGCGCGGTCGATCCCGAGGAGATCCGGCGGCGGCTCGGGATCCCGGCGGCGCGCCCGGTCGTCCTCTACCTGCCCTATCCCTTCCACTCGAATCCAGCGACGCCGTGGAGCCGCTGGGCGTACGCGGGCGGCAACCGCGCGTGGCGACGGTGGCGCCTGCGTCGGAGCAGCGCCGGCGACCTCGTCCGGCTGGTGGATCGTGGCTGGGACGACGTCGGCGTGACGCGCGCCGTGCGCGAGTTCGCCGACGCCAACGACGCCCTGCTCGTGGTGAAGGCGCGGGCCAAGGATCCGGTGCCGCGCTATCTCCGGCGCGTCGCCGACCAGGTGCTGTACGACCGCACCCAGTACCCGGCGACGATCGTCGAGCTGCTCGCCGTCGCCGGCCTGTGCGTCCACTTCTACAGCTTCGCGATCCTCGAGGCGGTGGCGGTCGGCGTGCCCAGCCTCTCGATCGCGCCGGAGCTGGACCAGATGGGCACGACCCAGCCGTGGCACCCGCGGCTGTTCGGGCGCGAGGAGGGGATGTTGTTCCAGTTCAAGGGCGTGGCCGCCACGCTGGGCGTCGGCGAGACGATCGAGCAGCTGCCGCGCATGCGCCTGGGCGACTGGGCCGTCGACGGCGCGGCGCGGGAGGCGTACCTGGCGAAGTTCCTGGGAGCGGTCGACGGGCGCGCGTCGGCGCGTCTCCTCGACCTCGTCGCCGGCACGATGCGCGCGGGCGCGGCAGGGGAGGCGTGATGGCGCGCAAGGGCGAGCGGTCGAGCGCGTATCTCAAGCGGGCGCTGGCTGTCATCCCGTCGGCCACGCAGACGTTCAGCAAGGGGCGGAACGCCTACGTCGAGGGGGTGGGACCGGCGTTCCTGGCCCGCGGCCGCGGCAGCCACGTCTGGGATGTCGACGACAACGAGTACATCGACTACCCGATGGCGCTCGGCGCGGTGATCCTCGGCCACGCCTACCCGGCCGTCGTGGAGGCCGTCACCCGCCAGGCCGCCGAGGGCGTGTCGTTCTCGACGGCGCATCCACTCGAGGTCGAGGTGGCGGAGGCGTTGACCGAGCTCATCCCCGGCGCCGACATGGTGCGCTTCGGCAAGAACGGCTCCGACGCGACCGCCGGCGCGGTGCGCGCCGCGCGCGCCCTCACCGGCCGCGACGTCATCGCCTGCTGCGGCTACCACGGCTGGCAGGACTGGTACATCGCCACGACCACGCGCGCCGACGGCATCCCGAAGGCGGTGCGCGAGCTCACGGTGACGTTCGCCTACAACGACCTGGCCAGCCTCGAGCGCGTGTTCGCCGAGCATCCCGGTCGCGTGGCCGCCGTCGTCATGGAGCCGGTCGGCATCGTGCCGCCCGCCCCCGGCTTCCTCGAGGGCGTGCGCGACCTCGCCCATCGCCAGGGGGCGCTGCTGGTGTTCGATGAGATCGTCACCGGATTCCGCCTGGCGCTCGGCGGCGCCCAGGAGCTGTTCGGCGTGATTCCCGACCTGGCCTGCTTCGGCAAGGCGCTCGGCAACGGCTTTCCCATCGCGGCGGTGGTCGGGCGCCGCGACCTCATGGAGGTCTTCGACCGGATCTTCTTCTCGTTCACCTTCGGCGGCGAGGCCGTCTCGCTGGCGGCGGCGCTGGCGACGGTGCGCGAGATGTGCGACAAGCCGGTGATCGCGCACCTGTGGCGGCAGGGCGGCCGGCTGCAGGAGGGGTTCAACGCGCTCGCCCGCGCGGCCGGGCTCGAGCGCCACCTGGCGTGCGTCGGCTATCCGCCGCGCACCGTGATCACGGTCGCCGATCCCGGCGGCGGCGATCCGGCGATCCTCAAGACGCTGTTTCTACAAGAGTGCCTCAAGCGCGGCATCCTGCTGGGCGGCGGGATGAACGTGTCGTTCTCCCACGACGATCGGGACGTCGAGACGACCCTCGGCGTGTACGGCACCGCGCTCGGCATCGTCGCCGACGCGGTGCGGGCGGGGGACGCCGCCCGCCGCCTGGAGGGCCGCGTCGTCGAGCCGGTGTTCCGCCAGCCGTGAGCGCTGTGGTGGCGACGGTCGGCGTGGGGCGGCGGCGGATCGGCGACGGGCAGCCGTGCTACGTCATCGCCGAGGCGGGGTCCAATCACGACGGCCGCCTCGAGCAGGCGCGGCGGCTCATCGACGTCGCCGCCGAGGCGGGCGCCGACGCCGTCAAGTTTCAGCTCTTCCGGGCGAGCAAGCTCTACGCCCGCGGCGCCGGGCGGTCCGAGTACCTCAAGCTCGACCGGTCGATCTACGACGTCATCGCCGACATGGAGATGCCGTACGAGTGGCTGCCCGCGCTGGCCGACCACTCGGCCTCCCGCTCGATCGACTTCCTGGCCTCCGCGTTCGACGAGGAGTCGGTGGACCGGCTCGACCCGCTCGTGCGCGCCTACAAGATCGCCTCCTATGAGATGACGCACCTGCCGCTCGTGCGCTACACGGCCGCCCGCGGCAAGCCGCTGATCGTCTCCACCGGCACCGCCGACCTCGACGAGGTGGGCGAGACGGTGACCGCGATGGCGGGACGACCGCTGGCGCTCATGCAGTGCACCGCCGCCTACCCGGCGCCGCTCGACGCGCTCAACCTGCGCGCGATCGTGACGATGAAGGCGGCGTTCGGCGTGCCGGTGGGGCTGTCCGATCACTCCCGCGATCCGCTGGTGGGGCCGCTCGCGGCGGTCGCGCTCGGGGCCAACCTGCTCGAGAAGCACTTCACGCTGAGCAACCGGCTGCCCGGCCCCGACCACGCGTTCGCCGTCGAGCCCGACGAGCTGGCGCTGCTCGTGCGCAAGGTCCGCGAGGTCGAGAGCGCGCTCGGCAGCGGCGACAAGACGGTGCAGCCGGTCGAGCAGGAGCTGCGGCGCTTCGCCCGCCGCGCGATCTTCGTCGCCCGCGACGTGGCCTCGGGCGAGCCGCTCGGCCCCGACAACCTCGTCATCCTCCGCTGCGGCGCTCTCGAGCCCGGCCTGCCGCCCAGCGCGTGGGACCGCGTCGTCGGGCGGCGCGCCGCCCGTCCGCTCTCGGCGCAGGCGCCGCTGACCGCGGCGGACTATGCGTGAGGCGTCCGCCGTGTCGCTGCGCCGGGCGACCGCCGCGGACGCGCGGCGGCTCTGGGAGCTGAGAAACGAGGAGACCGTCCGCCGCGTGTCGTTCAGCGCCGAGCCGATCGCCTTCGACCGCCACGAGCGCTGGCTGGCGGCGCGGCTCACCGACGAGACGGCGCCGATCTACATGATCGCCGCCGAGGGCGGCGCCGACGTCGGCTACGTGCGCTTCGACGCCGCCGCCGGCGAGGCGCTCGTGAGCGTGGCGCTTGCCCCCGAGGCGCGCGGCCACGGGCTCGGACCGGCGGCGCTGCGCGCGGCGGTCGCGGCGTTCCGCGCCGCCGGCCGCCGCGCGCCGGTGGTCGCCCTCGTGCGCGCCGACAACCCCCGGTCGCGGACGGCCTTCGAGCGCGCCGGCTTCGTGGCGGCCGGCGAGCGCCGCGTCGGCGGCGCGACCGCGACGGCGATGGCCTGGCGCGATGGCTGAGCGCGTCCTCCTCGCCGCCGACGGCGGCCCCGACATCGGGCTGGGCCATCTCGGCCGCGCGCTCGCGCTGGCGGCCGCGCTCGAGGCGGAGGGCGCGTTGGCGTCGGTGGCCGCGCCCGCCGCCGGCCCCTTCCGCACGCGCGTGGAGGCGGCCGGCCGGACGGCGGTGACGATCGACGGCTGGCCGGCGTGGGACGCGCCGGCGCTCGAGCGGCTGTGCGCCGCCGCCGGCGCGACGGGCGCCGCCACCCTCGTGATCGACAGCTATCGCGCCAGCGACGACGCGCTGGAGCGGTTGCGGGCGACCGGCCTGACACTGGTCGCGTTCGACGATCTGGCCGCGACGCCGTCGCCGTGCCACGTGGTGGTCGATCCCGCGCCGGGCGCCGCCGAGCGGCCGCACCGCTCGCGTCACGGTGACACACGGTTCCTCCTCGGCCCGGCGTACGCGCCGCTGCGCCCGCAGTGCTGGACGCGGCCCGAGCGCCGGCTGCGCGAGCGCGTCGCCGCCGTCGTGGTCACCCTCGGGGGCGGCGAGGTGCCGGGGGTGCTCGCCCCGCTGCTGGCCGCGCTCGACGCCGCGCCCGGCGATTTCGTCGTCGACGCGCTCGTCGGGCCGTTCGCCGATCCGGCGCCGGCGGCGACGGCGGCCGGCCGCTGCCGCCGGACGGTGCGCGTGCGCCACGACCCGCCGGACGTGTGCTCGTTGTTCCTCGAGGCCGACCTGGCGGTGACCGCCGCCGGTCTCACGCTCCTCGAGCTGGCGTGGGCGGGATGCCCCGCCCTCGCCACCGCCGTGGCCGACAATCAGCGCGCGAACCTCGCGGGCTTCGCGGCCGGCGGCGCCGTGCGCGCGCTGCCGTCGCCCGACGCCGCCGACTTCGCCGTGCGGCTGGCCGAGGCGCTGGCCGCGCTGCTCGGAGACGCCGCCACCCGCCGCGCGATGAGCGGGGCCGGCCAGCGGCTGGTGGACGGCCGCGGCGCCCGTCGCGTGGCGGCGGCCGCGCTCGGGCGGGAGGTGGCGGTGTGACGGGCGGGGGGGACGTGCGGGCGGCGCTGGAGGCGTACTACACGCGCTACTACCGCGACACGCTCGGCATTCCCGGCTGGCGCGAGCACGTGACGGCGCGCCTCGACGACGGCGCCCAGGAGCGCGGACGGGTGGCGCGGCTGCAACAAGCGCTGGGTCGCCCGCTGCGCGGCCTGCGGCTGCTCGACGTCGGCTGCGGCACCGGCGGCTTCGCCGCCGCCGCCGGCGCGGCCGGCGCCGCGGTATGGGGTGTGGACGCCTCCGGCGAGGCGACGGCGATCGCCGGACGGCGGCTGGGACCGTCGCGCGTGGCGCGGGCCGTCGCCGAGGCGCTGCCGTTCGCGCGCGGCGCCTTCGACGTCGTGCACTGCTACTCGACGCTCGAGCACGTCGCCGACGCCGGCCGCGCGGTCGGCGAGATGCTGCGGGTGCTCCGGCCGCACGGCGCGCTCTACCTCCACGCGCCGCACCGCTTCTCCTGCCAGGAGGGCCACTACAAGATCTTCTGGATCCCCGGGCTGCCCCGGTGGGCGGCGCGCGCCTGGGTGAGCGCCCGCGGCCGCCCGGCCGCGTTCCTGGACACGCTCCGCCCGCTCACGCTCGGCGAGACGCGGGCGCTCGTCACGGCGGCGGGGGGCCGCGTCCTGCGCGTGCTGGAGGATCGCGAGCCGCGCCGGGTGGGCGGCCCGCTGTGGCCGCTGGTGCGCCTCTACTACCGCGCGGCGGGCGTGAACCCGAACATCGAGATCGTGGCGTCCCACGGCTAGAATGAGCGACGACGAGGTGACGGCGTGGCGAGGATGACGGAGCTCCGGCTGCAAGAGATGCTCGGCAACCGCACGCGGCTGAACGAGGTGGACCCGCGCGTGCTCACTCGCGACTTCGGCACCGCCGGCTGGTTCGTGAAGTTCCCGGCGCGCGCGGCCAAGACGCTCGCCTACGAGCTCCGCTACGAGCTCTGGCGCCGCACCGCCGGCCGCGACGCCCGGGCCGAGCGGCCCGTGCTGATGTACGGCATGCCGCACTCGGGGACGACGATCTCCATGCACCTCGCCGCGACGCACCCGGACCTGGCCAACCTCTCCGAGGCGAACCCGATCCTCCAGCCGCACGGCTACTTCGACTACGCCAACGGCGACTACGTCCGCTCCGCCGCCGACGCCACGCCCGCCGAGATCGAGCGGCTGCACCGGCGGTTCGCGTTCCAGGCGTGGCGGGAGGGCAAGCCGCGCGTGCTGAACAAGAGCCCCAACAACACGGTGCGGCTGGATTTCCTCAAGGCCGTCTTCCCCGACGCGGTGTTCGTGCACATCATCCGCGACGGCCGCGCGGTGGTGCACTCGCTCATCTGGGGCCACGCCCAGCCCGGCGAGCCGGAGGACCGCTTCAAGCCGTGGCGCGAGCGCGAGGACCCGTTTCCCGGCGTCAAGCCCCCGCGCTGGCGCGAGCTCCTGCGCGACAACCCGCTCGAGCAGCATGCGCTGCAGTGGCGCGACGCGCTCGCCTACGCGTTCGAGGTGGAGGAGCGGCTGCGGCTCCCGGTGCTGCACGTGCGCTACGAGACGCTCTGTCAGGACCCGCGCGGCACGCTGGAGACGCTGTTCAGCTTCGCCGGGCTGCCGGTGTCGCCCGAGATCATGGCCCGCGTGCCGGAGCGGCTCGAGAACCGCAACGAGAAGTGGCGCACCCGGCTGGCCGCCGAGGACGCGGCGCTGATCACCGCCATCGAGGAGCCGGTGCTGCGCCGCCTGGGATACGCGCTCTGAGAGGCTGCTCCCCCCACTGCGGCATCGATCCGGAGACGACGTCGGGCGGGGAAACGTTCGAGCGCGAGCTCCTGCAGCGAGTCGCCGCGCTCGGGGTCCACTTCGACATCCTGCTGGCCCGCCACAAGCGCTACCCCGCCGGCGTCGCCAACTGGACGATCCACCGGCTGCCGATCGGCCGCGGGCTGCGGTGGCCGGTGGCGCCGCTCGTGCTGCCGCCGGCGATCAAGCGCGTGTGGGACGCGACGCCGTTCGACTTCCTGCGCGTCCACTCGCTGCGCTACATCGGCCCCGCCGCGCTGCTGGCCCGCCGCCGCTACCGGCTCGACGTGCCGATCGTCGCCCACCACCACCACCTCGATCCCCACTGGCTCAACCCGCTGATCGAGGGACGTGTGATGCGCGCGGTCGAGCGGGTGGTGGTCGGCAGCGAGTTCGCGGTGCGCCAGGCGGTGGCCGAGCTCGGCGTGCCCGCCGAGCGGTTCGCGGTCGTGCCCTACGGCGTGGACGCGCGCTTCGCGCCGGGGCCGCGCCCGGCGCCGCTCGCCCGGCGCTGGGGGCTCGAGGGGCGGACCGTCGCGCTGTTTCTCGGCGGGCTCAAGGCGCGCAAGAACCTGTTCGGCCTGCTCGACACCTGGCGCCTCGTCGCCGCCGAGCGGCCGGACGCCTGCCTGCTGGTGTGCGGCGCCGGCCCGCTGCTCGAGCCGCTCCGCCGCCGCGCCGCCGATCTGGTGGAGGCGCGGCGCGTGGTCTTCACCGGGTATGTCCCCGAGCGCGAGAAGGTGGACTACTACAACCTCGCCGACGTGCTGTTCTTCCCGTCGTCGCTGGAGGGGTTCGGCTTCAGCGTGGCCGAGGCGATGTCGTGCGGGCTGCCCGTCGTCGCCTCCAACCGCGGCTCGCTCCCCGAGCTGCTGGCGGACGGCGAGGGCGGCGTCCTCGTCGATCCCGACGACCGCGAGACCGCCGCGCGGCGGCTGGCCCAGCTGCTGGCCGACGCGCCGCTGCGCCAGAAGCTCGGCGCGCTGAACCGCGAGCGGGTGGAGGCGCGCTTCCGGTGGGACCGCTGCGCGCGCGCGACCAAGAAGATCTACGAGGACGTGGTGGATGAGTGGCGAAGGCGTCGCGCTCCGGCTCGATGACGTGGGCGCCGCCTCCAAGCGGCTCGAGGTCTACGGCCGCACGCGCCTGGGCCCGCTGCCGTTCCCCGGCAACTTCCTCTTCCTCAAGTACCTGCCGCCGATCAAGCGCTGGGGACCGTATCGCGAGCTCGGCGCGGCGGAGTGGGAGCGCGTGCTGGCGCTGCTGGAGGGGGCGGGGGCGCGGCTGACGGTGGCGATCACCGCCGGCTGGGTCGAGCGCGACGGCCGCGTGGTGCCGTTCCCCGAGAAGTTTCGGGAGGCGGCGTCGGTGATCCGCGGGGGGGTGACGCGCGGGCTGCTCGAGGTCGCCAACCACGGCTACACGCACTGCGTGCTCGCCGGCCGCGCCTTCCGCCCGCGCGCGTTCACCGGCAACCGCCGCTGGCATCGCGAGTTCCTGCCCGAGGTGCCCGACCTTGTGCAGCGCGAGCACCTCGCCCGCGCGCAGGCGATCCTCGAGGAATATTTCGCGACCCGCGTGGTGACGTTCGTGCCTCCCGGCAACGCCTTCACCGCCGCCACCGCGCGCATGGCGGTGGACCACGGCCTGCGCTATCTCTCGTGCCGCGACGCCGGCCGCTTCGGCGCGGTGCCGGGACTGACGTTCGTGGACGACGCGCGCGTCGCCGTGCTGCACGACCGCGACCTGGTGGTGGAGGGGATGGACGCGCTCGCGCGCACGCTCGCGCGGCGGCCCGCCGGCGGCTTCGCCACCGTGCGCGAGGTCGGGGAGCGGTTGCGGTGAGGATCTGTCTCGTCAACGAGTACTACCCGCCGTGGGCGCCCGGCGGCGCCGAGTGGAGCCTGCAGGCGCTGGCCCGCGCGATGGCCGCCCGCGACCACCGCGTGATCGTCGTCACGCCCAACTGGGGGGCGGCCGCCCGCGAGGAGGACGACGGCGTCCTGGTCGTGCGCTACCCGTTTCCCCGGCGGCTGCCGCCCGGCCGCACGCCGGCCTCGGCGAAGTGGCTGGCCAATCCGCTCGCCTACCTGTGGGGCGGCCTCGCCGTCGCGCGGACCGTCCGGCGCGAGCGGGCCGAGGTGATCCACGCCCAGAACAAGCAGAGCCTCATCCCCGCCGTGCTCGCCGCGCGGCTCACCGGGGTGCCGGCGTTCCTCACCATTCGCGACGGCAGCATCATCGACGCGGCGCCGATGTGCCTGCACCACGGGGATCGCATGCCGGTGGACTGCGGCGTGCGCAAGCTCTGGCGCGAGTGCGCGGAGGAGTACGTGGCGCTCTACGTGAAGCGGCCGCGGCGGCGGCTGCGCGCCAAGCTGGCGTTCCTCTACTTCTGGCTCGACAGCCGGCTCAAGCAGCGGGCGCTCGGCCGCCTCGACGGCGTCATCGGGGTGAGCGACGGGATCCTCGGCATCTACCGCCGCTCGGGACTGCTCGAGCGCGTCCGTCGCGTCGAGACCGTCTACAACGTGCCGCCGCCGGCGGCGTCGTCGGAGGACGGCGCGGCGGTGCGCGCGCGGCTGGGACTCACCGGGCGTCCGATCGTGCTCTACGTCGGCAAGATGTCGCCGGGCAAGGGCAGCCCGGATCTCGCCGCCGCGGCCGACGCGGTGATCCGGCGCGTGCCCGACGCGGTGTTCGTGCTGGCGGGGGAAGGGGAGATCGCGCCGAGCGGCCCGCACGTGCGGCGGCTGGGGCCGCTGCCCAACCGCGACGTGCTGCCGCTCTACCGCGCCGCCGACGTCGCCGTCGTGCCCTCGGTGATCCCCGACGCGCTGAGCCGCGTGATCCTGGAGGCGATGACCGCGGGCTGCCCGGTGATCGGCACGCGGGTGGGCGGCACGCCGGAGCTGGTGATCCACGAGCGCACCGGCCTGCTCGTCGAGCGCAACGCGCCCGGCCAGCTCGCCGACGCGATCGTGCGGATCCTGACCGATCGGGGGCTGCGCGGCGCGCTCGGCGAGGGCGCCCGTCGCCACGTGGCCGAGCGGTTCGGCGCCGCCGACACCGTCGAGCGGCTGCTGGCGATCTACGCCGCCGCCCGGGCGCCCCTCGCCACGCCCGCCTCGTGATCGTCGGGCTGCTGCCGGCCATCCGGGGCGGGCTCGGCGAGCTGGCCAAGAGCGGCCAGCACTCGCGCCTCGTCGACGGCTACCTCAAGCCGTACGCGCGCGCGTTCGACGAGGTGCGCTACTTCAGCTATCTCGACGAGCGGCTGGGCGACTGGACCAGCGACGCCGAGGTGCTCGCCCGCGTGACGCTGATTCCCGGCCGCGGCCATCCCTGGGCACAGACGCTCCTCCTGCCGTTCCGGGCGGGGCGCGCGCTCTCGGCGTGCGCGGCGCTGCGCGTGTTCCAGATCACCGGCGCGCTGCCGGCGGTGGTGGCCCGCCGCCGCTGGGGCACGCCGTTCGCCGTCACCTACGGCTTCTGGTACGGCCGTCTCGCGCGCTCGCGCGCCACCGCGCTGCTCCGCTTGGCGGTCGAGCGGCTCGGCCTGGCCGCCGCCTCGGCGGTGATCGTGACGACGGCCGAGCTGGCCGCGCACGTCGGCGCGCGCACCGATCCGGCCAAGGTTCACCTGATCCCCAACGGCGTGGACACCAGGCTCTTTCATCCCGCCGCGCGCGCCGCGGCGGAGCCGCGCCGCATCCTCTACGTGGGCCGGCTGTCGGCCGAGAAGAACCTGGGCGCGGTGCTGGAGGCGGCGGCGCGGCTGCGCGGCCGCGTGGCGGCCGGCGTCCTCTTCGTCGGTGAGGGGCCCGAGCGCCCGGCACTCGAGGCGCGCGCCCGCGCGCTCGGCGTGGCGCTCGAGGTGCGGCCGTTCGTGGACCACCGCCGCCTGCCCGAGGTCTTCGGCGGCGCCGACGTGTTCGTCCTGCCCTCGTTCACCGAGGGGCATCCCAAGGTGCTGCTGGAGGCGATGGCCTGCGGCCTGCCGTGCGTGGCCTCCGACGTGGGCGGCAACCGCGCGATCCTGGCCGACGGCGACACCGGCCTGCTCGTCCCGCCCACCGATCACGCGCGGCTGGCCGAGCGGCTGGCCGAGGTGCTCACGCACGCCGAGCGCGCCCGCGCGCTGGGCGAGCGCGCCCGCGCCGCCGTGGTGGCGTCCTACGATCTCGAGCGGCTGGTGGCCTCCGAGATCGCGCTCGTGCGCGGGCTGGCCGGAGGCCGATGACAGAGCTGGGGACCAGCTATCGCCGGATGCTGCTCGACGCCGAGCTGGCGCGCGTCGCCGCCGGTCTCGGCGGCCGGGGGCTGGACGTCGGCGGGCGACGGCGGCCGCGCGGCCGCTTCCGCGCTCCCGCCGGGACGACCCGCGTCAATCTGGACCCGCGCGAGCGGCCCACCGTGGTCGCCGACGCCCAGGCGCTGCCGCTGCGCGCGGGCGCGGTGGACTGGGTGCTGTGCCTGGAGACGCTGGAGTACGTCGAGGCCCCGGAGCGGGCGGTGGCCGAGCTGGCGCGCGTGCTGCGCGCCGGCGGCCTCGCGCTCGTCTCGGTGCCCTTCCTGCATCGCGCCGATGCCGCCGCCGACCGCCATCGCTTCACCGAGGCGCGCCTGCGCGAGCTGCTCGAGCAGGCCGGCCTGGCGGTGCGCGAGGTGGTGGCGCAGGGGCGGTTCTTCACCGCGCTGGCCAACATGCTGCGTCAGGCGACGGCCCACGTGGGCTCCCGGCCGCTGCGCTGGGCGCTGGCCGGCTGCACCCTGCCGCTGGGCGGGGTCCTGGTGCGCCTCGATCGGCTCGCCCGGGTGCGGCGCTCGGCGTTCCTGTCGAGCTTCACCACCGGGTACCTGGCGGTCGCCACGAAGCGTGCGAGCGGTCCGCAACCTTGACTTATCGGCGTGTATCAGCCAGATTTAGCGGACGGGCTTTCGCATGATCACCCTCATCAATCCCCCAGGAATCAAGAGCTTTTCCGGTCTTCAGATGCACACGCCGAACCCGCCCCTGGGGCTGGCCTACATCGCCGGCACGCTCAAGGCGGTCGGCCTCCCGTACCGGGTGATCGACGCCACCGGGGAGGCCCTCGACGAGGTCTCGACCTATCCCGACCGGGGCGACTTCATGGTGCAGGGGCTGCCCCTCGGCGAGGTAGTCCGACGCATCCACCCCGACACGCGCGTGGTCGGCATCACCTGCATGTTCAGCACGCTCTGGCCGGTGACCAACCGCGTGGCGCATGCGGTGCGCGAGAAGTTCCCGCACGTCCTGATGGTGCTGGGCGGCGAGCACGGCACCGCCGTGCCCGACCACGTGCTCGGCGTCAGCCCCTTCGACGTCGTGGTGCTGGGGGAGGGCGAGGAGACGTTCGTCGAGCTGCTGCGCGCCCACGCCGACGGGCGGCCGCTGGGGAGCGTGAAGGGGATCGCGTTCCGCGAGGGCGGCGGCGTCGTGAAGACCGGGTTGTCGGCCCGCCGGCGCGACGTGGACGCGATCCCGGTGCCCGACTGGGCGTCGTTCCCGATCCGCGAGTACATCGACCGCCACCAGACCAACGGCGTCAACCTCGGCCGCTCGATGCCGATCCTGGGCACCCGCGGGTGCCCGTTCCAGTGCACGTTCTGCTCGAATCCCGGCATGTGGACGCAGCGGTGGATCGCCCGCAACCCGCAGCGGCTCGCCGACGAGATGGAGGGGTACCTCCGCGAGTACGGGACGACGAACTTCGACTTCCAGGACCTCACCGCGATCGTGAAGCGGCAGTGGGTGGTCGACTTCTGCCGCGAGCTCATCGCGCGCAACCTCGGCATCACCTGGCAGATGCCGATCGGCACGCGCGCCGAGGTCTTCGACGCCGAGGTGGCCGACCTCCTCTACCGGTCGGGGTGCCGGGCGCTGGCGTTCGCGCCGGAGAGCGGCTCGCCGGAGATCCTCAAGATCGTCAAGAAGCAGGTGGACCTCGACCACATGAAGGACGCCGTGCGCGCGGCCGTCCGCCGCGGGCTCAAGCTCTCGTGCTTCATCGTGATCGGCTTCCCCGACGACACGCCGGCCACCCTGCGCCAGTCGCTCGGGCTGGTCCTCACGCTCGCCCGCCTGGGCGTGCACGACATCGCGGTCTCCAAGTTCGTGCCGTACCCGGGGTCCGAGCTGTTCCGGCGGCTGCAGCGCGAGGGCAAGATCGAGCTCGACGACGCGTTCTTCGTCTCCCCGATGGATTTCTACACGGCCAAGGCGCCGTCCTACGCCGACCGTGTGTCCACGCGCCGGCTCTACTGGACGATGCTGTCGATGTTCGCGAGCTTCTACGTGCTGTCCTTCTGCCTGCGCCCGTGGCGGGTCGTGCGGGCGCTGGTGCGGGCCGTCGTCACCGGGACGGAGGAGACCCGCTACGCGAAGTGGTTCGTCGACGTCGTGTTCACGCGGCGGCGGTGGCGGAAGCTCGCGGGCGGAGCCGCCTCGTAGTCGCCGCTCCCTCCCGGCGCGATGGCTGACTCCCGCCCGGCCCTGGCCGCGCGCATCCGCGAGCTCGTGCGGTCGTACTTCGCCCTGCCCGAGCCCCCCGCCGGCGTCCGGCTGCCGCTGCACGTGCCCTCCTACGGCGCCGACGAGGTGAACGAGGCGATCGACGCGCTGCTCAGCCTGCGCGTGACGATGGGCGACCGGGTGCGGCGGTTCGAGGCGCTGTGGGCGGGGTACGTCGGCGCGCGCCACGCCGTGATGGTCAACTCGGGCTCCTCGGCGAACCTCATCGCGGCGGCCGTGCTCGTGAACCCGGCGTTCGCCGGCCGGCTCGCGCCGGGCGACGAGGTGCTGGTGCCGGCGGTAGCGTGGTCCACGACCTATTTCCCGCTCGTCAACGTGGGGCTGGTGCCGGTGCTGGTGGACGTCGATCTCGAGACGTTCACGCTCGATCCCGCCGCCGCCGAGCGCGCGGTGGGGCCGCGCACGCGGGCGATCATGCCGGTCCACCTGCTCGGCAACCCCTGCGACATGCGCGCGCTCGGCGACCTCGCCCGCCGCCATCGGCTGCTGATCGTCGAGGACACCTGCGAGGCGCACGGCGCGCGCTTCGAGGGGCGCACGGTCGGCACCTTCGGCACGATGGGCACCTTCAGCTTCTACTTCTCGCACCACATCAGCACGATCGAGGGCGGCATGGTCGTCACCGACGACGACCGCGTCGCCGACCTCGCCCGCACGCTGCGCGCCCACGGCTGGACGCGCGACGTGCAGGTCAAGCCCGACGTGCCGAACCCCGGCATCGACGACCGCTTCCTGTTCGTGAACCTCGGCTACAACCTGCGGCCGACCGAGGTCCAGGGCGCCTTCGGCATCCACCAGGTGCCGAAGCTGGAGGAGTTCATCCGGATCCGGCGCGAGAACGTGGACGACTGGAACGCCGCGCTGCGCAAGTACGCCCACTGGCTCATCGAGTGCCCCGGCCGCGAGGGCGGCGGCTCGCGCTCGGTATGGTTCGGCTACCCGATCACCGTGCGGCCGGACGCGCCGTTCACCCGCGCCGACCTGGTGACATTTCTGGAGTCCAAGGGGATCGAGACGCGGCCCATCATGGCCGGCAACTTCCGGGACCAGCCGGCCATCGCGCTGTTCGACCACCGGATCGCCGGGCCGCTGACCAATGCCGAGCTGATCATGCGGCAGTCGTTCTTCATCGGGAACCATCACGCCATCGGCGAGCGCGAGCGGGGCTACGTCACGGAGTGCGTGGACGAGTTCATGAGCCGGTGGGCATGAGGCTGGCGGGCGCCCGGGTGCTCGTCACCGGCGGCGCCGGGTTCCTCGGCCGTCACGTCGTCGAGCGGCTGCGGGCGGCCGGCTGCGCCGACGTCGTCGCCCCCCGCGCGAGCGAGTACGACCTCACCCACGAGGCGGACGTCGCCCGGCTCTTCGCCGGGCCGCCGGTGGACGTGGTGGTGCACCTCGCCGCCGAGGTCGGCGGCATCGACTTCAACATGGCGAACCCCGGCGCGATCTTCTACCGCAACGTCATGATGAGCACGCTGGTGATGGAGCACGCCCGGCGCCGCGGCGTCGCCAAGTTCGTCGGCGTCGGCTCGGTGTGCGCCTACCCCGAGCACGCGCGGGTGCCGTTCCGCGAGGACGAGCTGTGGGAGGGCTATCCCGAGCCCACCAACGGGCCGTACGGGCTGGCCAAGAAGATGATGCTCGTGCAGGGGCAGGCCTACCGGGCCCAGTACGGCTTCGACGCCATCCACCTGCTGCTGATGAACCTCTACGGCCCCGGGGATCACTTCGATCCCGACCGCTCGCACGTGGTGCCCGCGCTGATCCGCCGCTTCGTGGAGGCCGCCGCCGCGGGGGCCGCCGAGGTCGTCGTGTGGGGCGACGGGCTGGCCACCCGCGAGTTCCTCTACGTCGAGGACGCCGCCCGCGGCATCGTGCTGGCCGCCGAGCGGTACGACGGCGGGGCGCCGGTCAACCTGGGCGCCGGCTTCGAGATCAGCGTGCGCGACCTGGCCGCGCTCATCGCCGACCTGACCGGCTACCGCGGCCGCATCGCCTTCGACGCGTCGAAGCCGAGCGGCCAGCGGCGGCGCTCCGCCGACGTGGCGGCGGCGGCCCGGGAGTTCGGCTTCGAGGCGGCGGTGGGACTGCGCGAGGGGCTGGCCCGCACCATCGAGTGGTACGCGCGCCACGCCTGCGCGGGGGCCGCGCGGTGACGCCGTTCACCCTCGTCGTCCTCACCCTCAACGAGATCGACGGCGTCGGGCACGTCTTCCCCAAGCTGCCCCAGGGGGTGGACGAGGTGCTGGTGGTGGACGGCGGCTCCACCGACGGCACCGTGGAGTTCTTCGAGGCGCGGGGCGTGCGCGTCGTCAAGCAGGAGCGCCGCGGCCGCGGCGAGGCGTTCCGGCTGGCCGCCCGCCACGCCCGCCACGACCTCCTCGTCTTCTTCAGCCCCGACGGCAACGAGGATCCCGCCGACATTCCCCGGCTCGTGGAGGGGCTCGACCGCGGCTACGACATGGTGATCGCCTCGCGCTTCATGGCGGGGGCGCGGTCGGAGGACGACGACAAGTTCCTCTTCGCCAGCCGGCGGTGGGGCAACGTGATGTTCACCTGGCTCGTGAACGCGCTCTTCCGCGGCCCCCGCATCACCGACACGATCAACGGCTACCGCGCCGTCACCCGCGCGGCGTTCCAGCGGCTCGACCCCGACGCCGACGGCTACGCGATCGAGTTCCAGATGTCGATGCGCGCGCTGCGCCAGGGGCTGCGCGTGCTGGAGATCCCGACGCAGGAGGGGCCCCGGGTCGGCCGCGGGGTGTCCAAGCTCAACGCGGTGCCGGTCGGCTTCAAGTTCCTGGGCCTGCTGTTGCGCGAATGGGCCCGGCCGCGCGTCCGCCGCTGAGCCGCCGCCCCGGCCTCGAGTGGGTGGTGGTCGCGCTCGCCGCCCTGTTGCTGGCCGGCGCCCTCACCGCGGCCGGCGACCGGGCGCTGCGCAGCGACCAGCAGGCCTACGACCTGCTGGTGGTGCGCATCCTCGACCCGGCGGTGCTCGCCCACGACCCGCTCTACCGCCACGATCCCGTGCTGCTGCACGTGCCGTGGTTCCTCCGGCTGCACGCCGCGCTCGCCCGCCGGCTCGGCGGCGACGTCGAGGCGGCGCTGGTGTGGCTCGCGTGGCCGATGGGCGCGCTCTACCTCGTCGGCCACTACGCCCTCTTCCGCGCGCTCAGCGGCAGCCGGGCGGCCGCCGGGCTGGCCGCCCTCTCGGCGCTGACGATCCGCAACGGGCTCGGCGGCGACTTCTGGGGATTCGACGGCGTCCGCTCGGCGGCCACCCGCACGATCGTGGCGGCGCTGGTGCCGCTGCTGCTGCTGCTCTTCGTGGCGTGGCGGCGCTCGCGGACGTTCCCGCTCTTCTACCTGCTGCTGGGCGTGCTGTTCAACGTCCACCCGGTGACCGCCTACCAGCTCGCCCAGGCCACCGCGGTCGCTCACGTCGTGCTCGAGCGGCTGCGCCCGCGCGCGATCCTCCAGGTGGCGGGCGGCGTCGCGCTGTTCGTGATCGCCGCGCTGCCGTACCTGGTGCCGTTCTTCGCCGCGCGCGACGACGCCTCGGACCCGGCCACGCTGTCGCTCGCGCGGGCGGCGCTGCACTACAAGTTCCCGTACCTGCTCTACCCGATCGCGCCGAGCGCGCTGCTCTCCGTGCTCTTCCACGCGAGCCTGCCGCTGGGCGCCTGGCTCGTCTGGCGGCGCCGCGCGCCCGAGCGGCTGCGGGTGCCCCTGGACGTGGTGGCCGTGAGCGCGGTCGTCCTCGGCGTCGCCGGCACCGCGGCCATCCAGGCGCTGGGCGCCTGGCGCGACCGCCCCTACGTCGACATCCAGGAGCTCCGCATGGTGCGGCTGGCGTATCCCGTCCTCCTCGGCGGCTTCGCCCTCAGCTACGCCGCGCTGCTCGCGCGGCGGACGCCGCGCGCGCGCGCCGCCCTCGCGCTGCTGTTCGTGGCCTCGCTCGTTCCCCCCGGCGAGGTCATCCACGCCGTCTCCGCCGAGCGGCGCGCCGAGGTGAAAGCGTGGCTGGGTGTCGGCGCCCCGCGGGCGGCCGGGCCCGCCGCGCCGGCGCGCGCCGGCCCGTGGGCGGTGGCGGCGTGGGCGGCCGCCCGCACCCCGCCCGACGCGCTGTTCTTCACCGACAGCTTCGACTTCCGCGTCGGCGCGCGGCGGGCCATCACCGGCTCGTTCAAGGACGGCGCGCTGTTCTTCCTCGTCGGCACCCGGCCCTTCACCACGTGGTACCGGGAGAGCCGCGAGCTCGAGGCGTGCCGCGCGATCCACGGGCGGGAGTGCTGGTTCGCGCTCGCCCGTCGCTCGGGGGCCGACTACGCGCTGGTGGGGCCCGGCCTCGAGGCGGCGGGCGCGCCGGCGGACTTCGAGCGGGCGTTCGAGGGCGACGGCTGGTCGGTGTGGCGGCGGCGGGCGTGAGGCTCGCCTACTACTCGGTCGCGGCCGACCGCGAGTTCTGGCGCGACCACTGGGGCGGCCACTCGGTCGAGGAGCTGCTGGCGCTGGCGCGGCGCTCGCCGCTGACCGGGCTCATCACCGGGGCGCTGCCCCGCGGCGGGCGGGTGCTCGAGGGCGGGTGCGGCCTGGGCCAGTACGTGCTGCTGCTGCGCGAGCGCGGGTGGGCGGCGGTGGGGGTGGACTGGGGCGTGGAGGCGCTGGCCGCCTGCCGTCGCGTGGCGCCCGCCCCGCTGGCCGCGATGGAGCTCACGCGCCTGGCCCTGCGCGACGGCGCCGTCGCCGCCTACGTCTCGCTGGGCGTCGTCGAGCACGACGCGGCCGGCCCCGACGCGATCCTCGCCGAGGCGCGGCGCGTGCTGGCCCCCGGCGGCACGCTGGTGATCTCGGTCCCCTACGTCAACGGTGTGCGCCGCCTCGGCGCGCCGTGGATCCGGCGCCGCGGCCGCGCGCTCGCCGCCGCCGGCGGACGCTTCTACCAGTACGCGTTCTCGCGCGGCGAGCTGGTGGCTGCGCTGGGCCGCCACGGCTTCGCGCCGCTCGCCGCGCACCCCTACGACCCGGCCCGCGTGCTGCGCGCCGCGCTCCCGCGCCGGCTGGCGGCACGGCTGCGCGCCGGCGCGCCCGCCGCCGCGGGGTTGCCCGCGCGCGCGCGCGGCAGCGGGGCGCACGGCGGAGGGGCGCGCGGCTGGCTGCGCGGGGCGATCCGCGCCGCGCTCTACACGGAGCCCTCGCTGCGGCTGTTCGGCCACATGCTGCTCGTCGTCGCCCGGCGGGCGTGACACACTGGGAGCCGATGGCCGAGCCCTTCCGGATCGTGGACCTCGGCGACCGCCGAATCCTCCGCTCCGACGGGCGCGAGTGGACCACCCGCTACAGCGAGCGCGTCATCCGCCTGCTGATCGAGCGCAAGGGACTCGGGCGGGCGCCGCTCTACTTCGCATTCAAGGAGACGCGCGGGCCGCGCTTCCTCGCCCCGCTGTTCGACTACCTGCGCGCCCGCCGGGCGCGCGGCCTGCGCGTGCTGGAGGTCGGCTGCTCGTTCGGTCACATGACGGAGTACCTCGCCGAGCAGCCCGAGGTGGCGGCCCTCTCGACGTTCGACACCGATCCGGCCTTCGTCACGATCGTGCGCGCCAAGGTCGAGGAGCTCCGCCTGAGCGTCGTCCGCGAGGTGCGGGAGCTCGACCAGGCGGAAGCCTGCCGCCTGCCGTGGGGCGACGGCAGCTTCGATCTCGTGCTGGCGGTGGGCGTCGTCGAGCACCTGCCCGCCCGCCATCGGCGCCGGCAGGTGGACGAGTACTACCGCGTCCTCGCTCCCGGCGGCCACATCGCGATCCTCGACACGCCGAACCGGGCCTTCCCGCTGGAGACGCACTCGGTCGGGCTGCCGCTCGTGCAGTGGCTGCCGCCGCGGCTGGCGTGGCGCTACGCGCGGTGGGCGCGCCCCGACCGGCACCGCGCCACGAGCTTCGCGGAGTTCACCGCCGACGGCACGGGCTGGCGCAACGCCACGCTCGCCGACTGCCTGCCGTCGTACGGCGCGGCCGGCCTGGTGGACGTCAGCGAGGACGCCGGCTACGGCCTGGCGTTCTTCCGCGCCACCGCCCGCTCGCGCGCCCGCCGCGCCGCCCTGCCGGCGTTCGCGGCCGCCGCCGGCGTCCTGCGCGCCGTCGGCCGCTCCCCGTCGCTCGCGCTGCCGTATTTCAATCTGCTGTTCAGAAAGGACCGATGAGCCGGCCGGCCGTCTCGGTCTTGCTCTCCGTCCACGACGGCGCGCCGTGGGTGGCCGACGCGGTGGCCAGCGTGCTGGCTCAGACCGCGTCCGACCTCGAGCTGATCGTCGTGGACGACGGCTCCACCGACACGACGCCCGCGCTGCTGGCGGCGGTGCGCGATCCGCGGCTTCGTGTGATACGCCAGGAGCGCACCGGCCTCACCCGCGCGCTCACCCGCGCGCTCGCCGCCGCGCAGGCGGATCTCATCGCGCGGCTGGACGCCGACGACTGGGCCCTGCCCGAGCGGCTCGCCCGCCAGCGCGCGTTCCTCGAGGGCCACCCCGAGGTCGGCCTGCTCGGCACCGCCGCCCGCGAGGTGGACGCCGCCGGGGCCACCGTGCGCCTGGTCCAGCCGCCCGCGGACGACGCCGCCCTGCGCCGCGCGCTGATCCGCGCCAACCCCTTCGTGCACTCCTCGGTGGTCATGCGCCGCGCCGCGCTCGAGCGCGCGGGCGGCTACGACGAGACGCTGGCGGTGGCGCAGGACTACGACCTCTGGATGCGCCTGGCCGGCGTCACGCGGCTGGCCAATCTCGCCGAGGTCCTCGTGGTCCGCCGGCTCGGCGCCCGGCGCGTGTCGGTCGAGCGCGAGGACGACCGCCTGCGCACCGAGGCGCGCGTGCGCTGGCGCGCCGTGCGCAGCGGCGCCTACCCGCCGTGGTGCGCGCTCTACGCCCTGCGCCCGGCGCTGGCGCTGGCGCTGCCGCGCCCGTTGCGCCGCGCCCTCCGGGCGGCCCGTCCCGGCCCGCGCGCGTGAGCGCCACGGCCCCGCTCACGATCCTCGAGGTGCTCGTCTCCACGCAGGCGGGCGGGGGAGGGCAGCACGTGCTGGCGGTGGCGACCGGGCTGCGGGCGCGCGGCTGGACGCCGATCGTGGCCGGGCCCGCCGGCGGCGCGCTCGTCCCGCGCTTCCGCGAGGCCGGGGTGGAGACGCTCCCGCTCGCCGCCGGCGGTTTGTCGCCGCTCACGACGCTGCGCCTGGCGCGGCTGATCCGCCGCCGGGGCGTGCGCCTCGTGCACTCGCACGGCAAGGGCGCCGGCTTCCACGCCCGTCTCGCCGCGCGGATGACCGGTGTGCCGGCGATCCACACGCTGCACGGCATCCACTACGAGCGCTATCCGCGTCCGCTGCGCGCGGCCTACCTGGCCCTCGAGCGTCGCCTGTCGGCGTGGACGCGGGTCGTCGTCAACGTCTCGCGGGCGCAGGAGCAGGAGGGGCTGGCGCTCGGGCTGTTCGAGCCCCGCCAGAGCGTGGTCATCCTCAACGGCGTGGACGTCGCGCGCCTGGGGGCCCGCGCGCTCGACCGCTGGGACGCGCGGGCCGCGCTGCAGGTGCCGCAGGCGGCCGCCGTGATCGGCGCCGCGGCGCGCTTCGACGAGGTCAAGCGCCTGGACCTGCTGCTGCGCGCGGCCGCCGTCATGACCCCGCCGCCGACGGTGGCGCTGATCGGCGACGGCCCCGAGGAGCGGGCGCTGCGGGGGCTGGCCGCCGAGCTGCGGCTGGGCGAGCGCGTGCGATTCGCCGGCGAGGTGGCGGAGGCCGCCCGCCTCTTCGCCGCCTTCGACGTCTTCGCCGCGCCGTCGCGCAAGGAGGGGTTGCCGCTGGCCGTCGTCGAGGCGATGGCGCTGGGGCTGCCGGTCGTCGCCAGCGACATCCCGGCCCACCGCGAGACGCTGGGCCCCGCCTCCGCGGGGCTCGTGGCGGGCACCGTGGAGGCGCTGGCCGGGCGGCTGGGCGCCGTGCTGGCCGACGCCGACCTGCGCGCCCGCCTGGGCGCCGAGAATCGCACGCGCGCCCGGAGCGAGTTCGACGTGCGCGACATGCTGACGGCGCTGGAGGGCGTGTACAGGGCGGCGCTGGGGCTGTAGTACCATACCCGGCATGCGACGCTCGCGGCCCACCCGCTCCGACGGCGCCGAGTGGTGGCGATCGCGCCGGCCGGCTCGCTCGCACTGAGCGAGCGGGGGTCCGCGCTCGTCCCGGCCGCGCGGCCCCGCGTCGCCCTCGTCCACGACTGGCTCACCGGCATGCGGGGCGGCGAGCGCTGCCTCGAGGTCTTCTGCGAGCTGTTCCCCGACGCGCCGGTGTTCACGCTGCTGCACGTGCGCGGCAGCGTGAGCCCCACGATCGAGCGCCACCGCATCGTGACCTCGTTCGTGCAGCGGCTGCCCGCCGCCGCTGCGCGCTACCGGCAGTACCTGCCGTTGTTCCCCGCCGCCGTGCGCGGCTTCGCGCTGCGCGGCTTCGACGTGGTGCTCTCGCTCAGCCACTGCGTGGCCAAGGCGGTGCGCGTGCCGCCGGACGCGCTGCACCTCTGCTACTGCTTCACGCCGATGCGCTACGTCTGGGACCTCGAGGAGGACTACGCGCGCGGCGGCGGCTGGCTCACCCGGCTGGCGCTGCCGCCGGCGGCGGCCGCGCTCCGGCGCTGGGACCGCCGCACCGCCGGCGTGGACGACTTCGTGGCGATCTCGCAGCACATCGCCGACCGGATCCGCCGCGTCTACGGGCGCACGGCCGACGTCATCCATCCGCCGGTGGACCTCGCGCGCTTCCGCCCCAGCGCCGACCTCGACGACGCCTACCTGGTCGTCTCGGCGCTGGTGCCGTACAAGCGCGTGGACCTCGCCATCGCCGCGGCCGGGCGGCTCGGACGGAGGCTCGTCATCGTCGGCCGCGGCCCCGAGGAGGCGCGGCTGCGCGCGATGGCCGGGCCCGGCGTGACGTTCCTCGGCTGGCGGCCGGACGCCGAGGTGGCCCACCTCTACGCGCGCTGCCGGGCCGTGCTCTTCCCGTCGGTGGAGGACTTCGGCATCGTGCCGCTGGAGGCGGCAGCGGCCGGTCGGCCCACGATCGCGCTGGCCCGCGGCGGCGCGCTGGAGACGATGGTGGGGCTCGGCGGCGCCGAGCCGCCCACCGCGGTGTTCTTCGGCGAGCAGACGGTGGAGGCGCTGGCCGCCGCGATGGCCGTGTACGAGGCCTCCACCGATCGCTTCCAGCCGGCCGCCCTGCGGGCCCGGGCCGCCCGCTTCGACCGGCCGATCTTCGCCCGGCGCATCCGCGAGTACGTCGAGGGGCGCTTCGGCGAGTTCCAGGCGCGGCGGCTGTGCTGAAGGCGCACTCGCGGCTCTTCGAGCACCTGGCGTTCGCGACGGACATGGCGCTGGTCGTCGGCTGCTGGGTGGCCGCCTACCTCCTCCGCTTCCACGTGTTCGGCCACGGCGACATCCCGCTGTTCAGCGGCTACGCGCTCCAGCTGCTGCCCATCCTCGTCGTGTGGGGCATCGCCTACCGGGCGTTCGACCTCTACCGGCCGCACCGGCTCGGCTCGCACCTGTCGGAGTGGTTCGACATCACCAAGGCCTCCACCCTCGGCGTGCTGGTCCTGATCTCGACCATGACCTTCGCGTTCCGGTCGTACGACTACTCGCGCATCGTCATCGGCACCTTCTGGGTCGCGTCGATCGTCACCGCCAGCCTCTCGCGCGCCGTCTTCCGCGAGATCCTCCGGGTGGCCCGCCGCCGCGGGTACAACCAGCGCTACGCCGTCGTGGTCGGCGGCGGCGAGCCGGCGGCCGAGGTGCTGCGCGTGCTGCGCCGGCGGCCCGACACCGGCATCCAGGTGCTCGGCCTGCTGAGCGACAAGCGGGACGGCGAGGGCGCCGGCGTGCGCTGGCTCGGCGGCATCGAGGAGATCCGCACGGTGCTGGCCACGCGGCCGGTGGACATCGTCATCATCGCGCTGCCGCACAGCGACTATCCGCGCATCAGCGCCGTGCTGAACGAGATCGGCGACGAGCCGGTCGACATCCACTTCGTCCCCGACCTCTTCAGCCTCGCCTCGCTGCGCGGCGGCGTCGAGGAGTTCGAGTCGGTGCCGTTCATCCACCTGCGCGAGTCGCCGCTCTACGGCTGGAACCAGGTGCTCAAGCGGATGTTCGACCTCGGCCTCGGCGCCGCCGCCCTGCTGGTGGCGCTGCCGGTCATGGCCGTCGTCGCCGCCGCCATCGCGCTGACCTCCGGCCGGCCGGTGCTCTACGGCCAGGAGCGCATGGGGCTCGACGGCCGCCGCTTCCGCATGCTCAAGTTCCGCACCATGCGCGTGGACGCCGAGGCGGCCACCGGCCCGCGGTGGGCGACGCCCGACGATCCGCGCCGCACGCCGCTCGGCGCGTTCCTGCGCCGCTCCAGCCTCGACGAGCTGCCCCAGCTCGTCAACGTCCTGCGCGGCGACATGAGCCTGGTGGGGCCGCGGCCCGAGCGGCCGAGCTTCGTCGAGGATTTCCGCCGCCGCGTGCCCGGCTACATGCTGCGCCACAAGGTGAAGGCGGGGATCACCGGCTGGGCGCAGATCAACGGCTGGCGCGGCAACACGTCGATCGAGAAGCGCATCGAGTACGACCTCGACTACATCGCGCGCTGGTCCATCGGCTTCGACCTCAAGATCCTGGTGCAGACGCTCTGGCTCGGCTTCGGCAATCGCAACGCGTACTAGCGTGGACGCCGACCTGCGGCAGCCGCTGATCGCCGCCGGCACCGGGGCGCCCGCCGGCCGGCTCGAGCGCGCGCGCGTCGGCCTGCTGGTGGCGTTCGCCATCGGCGTGGCGGGATCGATCTCGCTGGCGCAGATCGCGCTCGGGGCGCTGGCGGTGTGGGTGCTGGTGGCGCGCGCCATGGGGCGGCTGGCCCCGCTGCGCTGGCCGCTGCTGCCGCCGCTGGCGGCGCTCGCGGCGTGGACGGCCGTCGCCGCGCTCGCCTCGGCGCGCCCAGTCGAGAGCCTCATCGAGGCCCGCACCGTCCTGAATTTCGCCGCGATCTTCGTGCTGGTGGCCGCGCTTCCCGACCCCGGCGCGGCGCGGCGCTTCACCACCTGGCTCGTGCTGGCGCTGGCCGGCGCGGCCGTCGTGGGCATCGTGCAGGTGGGCGTGTGCCCGGGCCCCGACTACTACGCGCCGGCGATCTCTCCGCTCTGGAGGTTCACGCGCAAGTGCGCGCGCGCCCGCGGCTTCTTCAGCATCTACATGACGCTGGCCGGTGCGCTCGCGATGAGCGTGACCGCCGCGCTGCCCCGGCTGGCCCGCCTCGGCGGGGACCTGCGCTGGCTGGGGCCGGCGTGGCTCGTGAGCGCGACCGCGCTGATGCTCACCTACGTGCGCGGCGCCTGGATCGGCTTCGCCGCCGGCGCGCTTGCCGCGGTCGCCGGCCTCGGCCGCCGCGGCCTCGCCATCGCCGCCGCGCTGCTCCTGCTGGGCGGCGTCCTCGTCGCGGCGCTGCCCACCGTGCGCGACCGCGTCGCCTCGATCGGGGATCCCACCAACGACACCGTGCGCGACCGGATGGCGATGATGGAGGTGGGGCTGCGGCTGGCCGGCGAGCACCCGCTCACGGGCATCGGCCCCGGCCAGCTCCGTCACGTGTACCCCACGATCGCGCCGCCCGAGGCGATGCGCCGGCAGACCAGCCACGTGCACAACACGCCGCTGCAGCTGGCGCTCGCCCTCGGCGTGCCGGGGCTGGCCGCCTGGCTCTGGGTCCTCGTGGCGTTCTTTCGGCGGGGGCTCGCCATCCGGCGGCGGCTGCCGGCGGACGCCGCCGACGACCGCGCGCTGGTGCTGGGCTCGCTGGCGGCGCTGGTGACGTTCGTCGTCGCGGGCCTCTTCGAATACAACGTCGGCGACACCGAGGTGGTGCTCGTCGCGGCCGTCTTCATGGCGCTGCCGTTCGCGCTCGCCGGCGACCGGGTGTCGGCCGACCCGTGCGCGCCCGCGTGAGCCCCGCCGGCCGCCGCCGCCCGCGGTGGGCGGCCGTCCGCGCGCTCGTCACCGACGTGGACGGCGTGCTGACGGACGGCGGTCTCTACTACGCGGAGAACGGCGACGAGCTCAAGCGCTTCGACGTGCGCGACGGGCAGGGGCTGGTGCTGCTGCGGGAGGCCGGCCTCCTGGTGGCGCTCGTCACGCGCAAGCAGACGACGATCGTCACCCGCCGCGCCCGCGACCTCGGCGTCGCCGAGGTCCATCAGAACGTCACCGACAAGGCCGCGGTGGTCGCCGCGCTCCTCGCCCGCCACCGCCTGACCCCCGCTCAGGTCTGCTACGTCGGCGACGACGTCGGCGATCTCCCCGCGATGCGTGCGATCGGCCTGCCCGTCGCGGTGGCCGACGCCGTCCCCGCCGTCCGCCGCGCCGCCGTCTACGTCACCCGCGCCCGCGCCGGCCACGGCGCCATCCGCGAGCTCTGCGACCTCATCCTCTCCCACCGCTGACCAAAGGCAGACCGCCCGACGCCACGTCCGCCGCTCGACGAATTCATCGCCACCCCCCGCCGTCGAGCGGGTTTGTCTCTAGGTTCTCACTCGCTCTCGGTGACGGTCAGCGGGGCCGGGGGGCGGGGGCGTGCCGCAGGTACGTTGGCTTCGATCGGGTAAGGGCTGGCCTACGATTTCACCAAACCGAAAACGCCGCACACGCTGGTCTCACGCCGAACGGCGGCACGCCCCCGCCCCCCGGCCTCGCGGCCCCGCGCAGAAAGGCGCGCGAGAAGCTAGTAGGCCTGAACCGGCTCGGTCGTCGTACGGACGCGGACGAAGTATTCCTTGAAGCGCTCGACGTCGTCGGCCGAGACCATATCCGACACGAGGAAGCAGGCGACGTCGCCGTGCTTCCACACCAGGGCGGCGAAGCCGCTGTCGCGCAGGAGCGCCGGCCGGTAGCGGTCGATCTGCACGCGCTCGCGCTCGGGCACGGAGAGGCCGAGGGCCGGCAGCGCGATGTAGGTGAGCATGTGGCCGTCGGGATCGCGGTAGTGGATGGCGACGCCGCGCTGCCGCTCGAGGTACACGGGCTCGGCGGCCACCAGCTCGAGGCGGTCGTCGCCCACGAACACCTGGGTGAGGCCGATGCCCGTCTCCTGCGTGAGCCAGGGCAGGGCGGCCGGCAGCACCTCGCCGTGACGGGCGCCCCACATGACCGTGCGCGCGTGCTCGCTGACGACGGCGCGCACGTAGCGCTGGACGGGATCGGCGGGCACGATGCGCGGGATCACCGGCAGGGCGACCAGCGCCAGCAGCATCGCGGTCGCCGCCGCCGCGACCAGCGGTACCAGCCACATCGGCCGCCGCGGACGCGGGGCCGCCTCCACGATGGTGACGCGCAGCCGCGCGGGCGCCGCGTAGCGCGGCAGCTCGCCGGCCAGCCGGCGTCCCAGCGTCTCGTCCGAGGGCTCGTCGAAGCGGTCGCTCATTTGCTTTCGTAGTCGCGGAGCATGCCCCGCAAACGCTCCTTGGCCCGGAAGATCCGCGACTTGACCGTGCCCACCGGGCAGACCATCACGCGGGCCACCTCCTCGAGCGGCAATCCCTCGACCTCGGCGAGCAGCAGCACCGTGCGAAACTCCTCCGGCAGGCGGCGCATCGCCCGCTCGAGATCGGTGTGGGCGTCCATCGCGGCGCCGTCGTCTTCCGGGACGTCGTGGAACATGGGCGGGTCCCACTCGGGGACCCCGTCCTCCGCGACGGGGGCCTCCCGCTCGCGGACCCGATAGAACGTCAGGAACGTGTTTCTCAGGATTTGGAACAACCAGGCGCGCAGATGGGTTCCCGGCTGGAAGCGGTGGGAGAACCGGAAGGCCCGCAAGTACGTTTCCTGAACCAGGTCCTCCGCGTCCGCCGGCCGCTTGGACAGGTACATCGCGAAGTTGTGCAGGGCGTCGAGATGGGCGAGGGCCTGACGCTGGAATTCGGTGTCGGCCATCTCAGCCCGCCAGCCAGTCGTCGGGATAGGCGCCGCGCCGCACCTCGTGCTCGTCGGCCAGCTCGGCCAGCAGCTCGCGCACCGGGCGGTAGAGGGTGGGGTGCGTGAGCTCGGGCGCGAGGTCGGCGAGCGGGCGGAGCACGAAGCCCCGCTCGGCGGCCAGCAGGTGCGGCACGTGCAGGTCGTCGGGGGCGCTGATCACCGCGTTGCCGTAGAAGATGATGTCGATGTCCACCGTGCGCGGCGTGAAGCGCCGCGCCTCCGGCGTGAGCCCGGGCAGCCGCGCGCGGCCGAGCGCCGCCTCGACGGCCTGCGCGCGGTCGAGCAGCGCGCGCGGCGGCAGCGCCGTCTCCACCTCCACGACGCAGTTGAGGAACCACGACCGCTCGGTCTCCGTCTGGCCCGGCTCCTCCTCCCACGGCTCCGACTCGTAGAGCGGCGAGACGGCCACCACGGCGACGTCGCGCTCTCGCAGCTCCGCCACCGCCGCCCGCAGCAGGGCCAGGCGATCGCCGAGGTTGGAGCCGAGCGAGAGGTAGGCGCGGGTCATCAGCGGCTCCGCACCAGCTCGACGGCGGGCGTGCCGACGAGGCCGGCGAGCGGCGGCGTGAGCTTGCGTACGCGCACCCGCACCTCGCGGGCGGGGAACTCGCGCAGCAGCGCCTGGGCGATCAGCCCGGCCAGCCGCTCGATCAGGTTCACGCGTCCCTGCGTGCCGATCTCCACGATGCGCCGGGCCACCGCGCCGTAGTCCACGGTGGCGCTGAGCTCGTCGGACACCGCGGCCGGCGCCAGGTCCACCGCCAGCTCGGCGTCCACCGAGAACCAGACGCCGACCGTCTGCTCGGCCTTGCTCACGCCGTGGTGGCCGTAGAAGCGCACGTCCTCGAGGAGGAGCCTGTCCGCCATCAGAGCCTGACGAACAGCCGCGGCTCGGCGGGCACGTCGCGCCCCCGCGCCAGCGCGTGGTCGCGGTGGTTGAGGCCGACGGCGACGATCTTCCCGGGCAGCACCGGCGCCAGCCGCACGACCTGGCGGAGCGGGTGGCGGCGGCGCCCGCGGCGGAAGAGGCTCCACGGCGTGCCCCCGTACTCCACCACCACCGCGCCGTCGAGCGCCCCGTAGCGCGTGCGGCCGTCGATGCGGAAGCGGACGATCTGCACGGCTCAGCCGAGCCCGAGGACGTCGGCCATGTCGTAGAGGCCGGGGGGCTGACCGGTGATCCAGCGGGCGGCCCGCAGCGCGCCGCGGCCGAAGGTGTCGCGGGTGTGGGCCCGGTGCGTCAGCTCCAGCCGCTCGCCGAGCGCGCCGAACGAGACCGTGTGCTCGCCCACCACGTCGCCCGAGCGCAGCGACATGACCGCGATCTCCTGGCGCGGGCGCTCGCCCGGCAGCCCCTCGCGCCCGTAGACGCCCACCTTGCCCAGGTCGCGGCCGAGCGCGGCGGCGATGACCTCTGCCATGCGCAGCGCGGTGCCGCTCGGCGCGTCCTTCTTGAAGCGGTGGTGGATCTCGGTGATCTCGACGTCGTAGTCGTCGCCGAGCGCCCGGGCCATGAGCGGCAGCAGCGTGAAGGCCAGCGTCACCGCGACCGACATGTTGGGCGCCAGCATGATCGCCGCGCGGCGGGCGAGGCCGGCGATCTCCTCGCGCTGGGCGGCGGAGAACCCGGTGGTGCCGATCACGGCGCGGGCGCCGGCGGCGGCCACCAGCCGCAGGTGGGCGAGCGTCGCCTCCGGCACGGAGAACTCGACGAGAACACGGTCGCGGGTGAGCGTGCCGGCAGCGTCGGCGCCGAGCGCCACGCCGAGGCGGCCGGCGCCGGCCACCTCGCCGGCGTCGCGGCCGAGCGCGGGATGGCCGGGCGCCTCCAGCGCGGCGACGACGGTGACGTCCGCGCGCTCACCGGCGAGGGCGACGATGCGGCTGCCCATGCGGCCGGCGGCTCCGGCGATGACCAGATTGACCGTCGGGGCGCCTTCGCGCCCGACGGTCGGCGAATCGGCCGTCATGGTGGACCGCCTCGGGGGCTACTTGACGAGCGCGTACTGCCGGAGAATGCCGCGCAGGGTCTCGCGGTTCGCGTCGCTCATCCGGCACATCGGCAGCCGGAACTCCGGCTCCAGCATCCCGGCCATCGCCATCGCTTCCTTGATCGGGATGGGGTTCGTCTCCAGGAAGGCGGCCCGCGCCAGCGGGAAGAGCCGGTAGTGGAGCTCGCGGGCGCGCTTGAAGTCGCCCTCCAGCGCGGCGTGCACCATGTCGGCGGTCTCGCGGGGGACGATGTTGGCGATGACCGAGACGACGCCGTGGCCGCCGATGGCCAGCAGCGCCAGCGTGATGTTGTCGTCGCCCGACAGCACCGCGAAGTTCGGGCCGCAGGCGGCGATCACCTGGCTCATCTGGTCGAGGCTGCCGGAGGCTTCCTTGACGCCGACGAGGTTGCGGCAGTCGCGGGCCAGCCGCGCCAGCGTCGCCGTCTCGACGTTGACGGCGGTGCGGCTCTGGATGTTGTAGGCGAGGATCGGGATCGCCACCGACTCCGCCACCGCGCGGAAGTGACGGTAGAGGCCGTCCTGCGTGGGTTTGTTGTAGTACGGGTTGACGACGAGCGCGCCGCTGGCGCCCGCCCGCTCGGCGTGGCGCGTGAGGTCGATCGCCTCGGCGGTGGAGTTCGAGCCGGTGCCGGCGATGACCGGAATGCGCTTGCGCGCGGCGTCCACGACGACCTCGACGACGCGCTTGTGCTCGTCGTGGGAGAGGGTCGGCGACTCGCCGGTCGTCCCGCACGGGATCAGGCCGTCGGTGCCGTTGGCGACGTGGAACTCCACGAGCTCGCGCACCTTCGCCTCGTCCACCTGACCGTTGCGGAACGGGGTGACCAACGCGACGAGCGATCCCTGGAACGTCGTCTGGCTCATGACTGTCTCCCGGCCACCAGGCCCGTGTCGCCTCTCCCGAGCGCGTGTGACGGTGATCGTTGCCTTTTTTCCCGGCGAAGTCAAGGCGCGGAGGGCGCTCAGGGGACGGTGACGGTCACCTCGTTCGACGGCGGGCTCTCGTTGACGCGCGCGCTGGAGTCCTGGGCGGTGACGGCGTAGCGCCAGGCGCCGGCCGACACGTCGCGGTCGGTGAAGGTGGCGGCGGGCACGCGCACGGCGCCCACCCGGGTGAGCGGCCCGGCCCCCGCGGCGCGGTAGACGACGTAGGTGGCCACGTCGAGGTCGGGACTCGGCGTCCACGACAGCCGCACGACGCCCTCGGAGGGGATCGCGACGAGGTCGGCGGGCGGCGCCGGCGGCGTCGTGTGCACCGGCGTCACCGCCACCGCCACGGTCGGCTCGCCCTCGACGGAGGTGTTGCCCGCGCGGCGGATCGCCCGGACCGCGTAGTGATAGGTGTGGTCGTTGTCCACCGCGCGGTCCACCGCCGACGTGGCGCCGGGCTCGGTGCGGGCCAGCGGCGCCAGCGGCACGCCGGGGGCGGGCGCGCGCAGGATCTCGTAGACGAGGGGGCCGACGATCGCGCCGCCGTCGGTCAGCCGCGCGGGCGGCTGCCAGGTCAGGCGCACCTCGCGGTCGCCGGGCCGGGCGCCCAGCTCGCCGGGCGGCGCCGGCGCCGCCGCGAAGGCCAGCGACAGGCGCGGCGAGGGCGCGCTCGTCCGCCCCTGGGAGTCGGCGACGACGACCACGTAGGTGTAGCGCCGGCCGAGGGTGAGCGCGCGCTGGTCGGCGAAGGTCACGCGGCTGCCCTGCACGAGCGGGGAGGGCGGATCGGCGAGCCGGATCGTGCCGATCTCGGTGTAGCCGGCGATCCGGTCGTCCACGAGCAGCGCGGCGCGCGGGTCGCCCTGGCCTCCGTCCTCCACGCGGAAGACGCGCGCCAGACCGGGATCGATCAGCCGGCTGTTGTCCACCCGGCGCTGCGGCACGGTCCAGGCGAGCTCCACCGCGCCCTCGCGCACGACGCCGCGCAGGTCGCTGACGGGCATGGGCAGCCGCCGCTCCGGCGCCACCGGGAGCCCCTTGCGGCCGCAGGCCGGCAGGGCGAGCACGACCAGCGCCGCGACCAGCCACGGCGCCAGCGCCCGCCGGCGGCGGGCGGTCATGCGCGCACGAGCGCGCGGGCGAGGGCCAGCGCCTGCCGCACCGCCTCGGGCGCGGTGCCGCCGGCGACGGCGCGCGCGCGCAGGGAGGCGTCCACGGTGAGCGCCTGGTGAACGTCGCCGCCGATCAGGTCGGAGAAGCGGCGCAGCTCGTCGAGCGCGAGCGCCTCGAGCCCCACCCCGCGCTCGAGCGCGTGACGCACGACGCGCCCGACGACCTCGTGGGCCTGGCGGAAGGGCAACCCCTTGCGCACCAGGTAGTCGGCGAGGTCGGTGGCGGTGGCGAAGCTCTCGCCGGCGGCGGCCCGCATGCGGTCGGTGCGGAAGGTGAGCGAGGCGAGCATCGGCGGCAGCACGCCGAGGATCGCCGCCAGCGTGTCCACCGAGTCGAAGAGCGGCTCCTTGTCCTCCTGCATGTCGGAGTTGTAGGCGAGCGGCAGCCCCTTCATCGTCGTCAGCACCGCGACCAGGTTGCCGTAGAGGCGCCCGCTCTTGCCGCGGATGAGCTCGGCCGCGTCCGGGTTCTTCTTCTGCGGCATGATCGACGAGCCCGTCGCCCACGCGTCGGCGAACTCCACGAACGCGAACTCCGCCGTCGCCCACAGCGTGAGATCGGCGGCGAGCCGCGAGAGATGCATGCCGGTGATGGCGGCCGCCGCCAGGAACTCGAGGACGTAGTCGCGGTCGCTGACGGCGTCGAGGCTGTTGGCGGTCACCGCGGCGAAGCCGAGGTCGCGGGCGAGCGCCTCGCGGTCGATCGGGAAGGCGGTGCCGGCCAGCGCGGCGGCGCCGAGCGGCAGCGCGTCGGCGCGCGCGGCGCAGGCGGCCACGCGCTCGCGGTCGCGCTGGAGCATGAAGACGTAGGCGAGCAGGTGATGCGCCAGCACCACCGGCTGGGCGCGCTGCAGGTGGGTGTAGCCCGGCATCGGCGCGTCCACCGTCTCGGCCGCCCGCGCGAGCAGCGCCTCCTGGGTCGCGCGCAGGCCGGCCCCGGTCGTCGCCGCGACGGCCTTGAGGTAGAGCCGCTCGTCGAGCGCGATCTGGTCGTTGCGCGAGCGGCCGGTGTGCAGCTTGTCGCCGACGTCGCCGACCAGCTCGACGAGCCGCCGCTCGACGTTGGTGTGGATGTCCTCGAGCTCGGGGCGGAGCGGGAACGTGCCCGCCTCCAGCTCGACGCGCACCGCCGCGAGCCCCTTGACGAGCGTCTCGGCCTCGGCGGCGGTGAGGAGCCCGGCCCGCGCCAGCGCGCGCGCCCACGCCACGCTGCCGGCGATGTCGTGGGGCCAGAGCCGCTGATCGAACGCGAGCGAGCCGGTGAACCGCTCGGCCGTCGGATCGGCGGCCTGCGCGAAGCGCCCGCCCCAGGTCTTGCGGGTGGACTCGCCCCCGCTCATGGGAGCAGGGCGGCGATGTCGTCCATGATCCGCTGCGTGATGCGCGAGCGCGTCGCGCGGCCCCGTCCCTCGCCGGCGAACCGCCGCGCCGGCCCGAAGCGCACGGCCAGCGGCACGCGGCGCGGAATGTAGCCGCGCCGGTGCAGGAGCGCCTGGTAGGTGCCGTGGATGCCGGCCGGCACCACCGGCACGTCGGCGCGCAGCGCCAGCAGCCCGACGCCGGGCCGGCCGTGCTCGAGCCGCCCGCGCACGCTGAACGGGCCCTCCGGGAAGATGCCGACGACGCGTCCCGCCTCCAGCGCGCGCAGCGCGGCGCGGAGCGCGCCGACGTCGGGACGCTCGAGGCTGAGCGGGATCGAGCCGAGGCGGCGATGCAGCCACGGGTGGAGCGGCGTCGCCCGCCACACGCGCGGCATCACGAGGAAGCCGATCGGCGCCGGCACCGCCACCGCCAGCACCACGCCGTCGAGGTAGTTGTGATGGTTGGCGGCGATGAGGTACGGGCCGGCCGCGGGCAGGTGCTCGAGTCCTTCGACGCGCAAGTCGAACCACCGCGCGAGCGCGGCGCCCACCGGGGCGCGCAGCGCCTGGTAGAGGAGCGGGAACGGCCCCGGCGCGGCGGCCGCGCGGGGCGTCGGCGACAGGGCGGTCGACATCTCGCGGGTTTTATAGCACGCGGGTTGCACGGCGGCTAGCGCGGCCGGTGGCGGTAGCGCGCCACCGCCGCGTTGTGCTCGGCGACGCTCGTCGAGAAGTAGTGACGGCGGTCGTCGCGGGCGACGAAGTACAGGTAGTTGACCGGGGCCGGGTCCAGCGTGGCCTCGATGGCCGCCAGCCCCGGGCTGGCGATCGGTCCCGGCGGCAGCCCGCGGTGCACGTACGTGTTGTAGGGGTCCTCGGTGGCCAGGTCCCCGCGCGTGAGCGCGCGGCGCTCCTTGGACACCGCATACTGCACGGTCGGATCGGACTGCAACGGCATGTCCCGCCGCAGCCGGTTCCAGAACACCGCGGCGATCAGCCGCCGCTCGCCGGCGTCGACCGCCTCGCGCTCGACGATCGAGGCCAGCGTGAGGAGCTGGTGGACGGTGAGCCCGCGCGCCTGCGCCTGCGCCACCATCTCGGGCGTGAGCTTCGCGCGCGTGCGCTGCACCATCCGCGTCAGCATCTCCTCGGCCGACATGCCGCGCACGAACCGGTAGGTGTCGGGGAAGAGGTAGCCCTCGACGCTCGGTCCGGGGATTCCCAGCCCCTGGAGCAGCCGTGCGTCGCCCGCCGCGCGCAGCACGTCGTCGGTGGCGGCCAGCCGCTCGTCCTGGAGCAGCCGCGCCAGCTCGCCGACGGTCGCCCCCTCGGGGTGGAGGATCACGTGCTGCCGCACGCGCCCGGCCTCGAGCAGCTCCAGCACGTCGGGCGTCGAGGCGTCGCGCGGCACCTCGTACTCGCCGGCCTTGAGCCGGCGCACGCTGCCGCGCAGGACGGCGAGCGCGAGGAAGGCCGCGCGGCTGCGCACCACGCCGGCCCGGCTCAGCCGATCGGCGATGGCCAGCAGCCCCTCGTGGGCGGGGATGTCCACGATCAGGGGGCCGGCCTGCACGGCCGGCGCCGGGGTGAGCGCCAGCCAGGCCAGCGTCCCGCCCGTCAGGGCGGTCATTACGATTGCGAGGGCCGGGAGGAGGCGCCGTAACCGCATGATATTTCGAGTCTACCCCGACCGGCACCCCGGGCCCGCGGTGACGCGCGGCGTGAACGTCTGGTATACTCTCGGACCTGGGGTCACCGGTCCGCGAATCCGCTTACTTCCTCGATCCAGGAACTTGAAGGGGGTCTCATGCTGGAGCTTCAGCTCCCTGCACGCCACGAGTGGATCACCTCCGACCGCACCTACGGCAAGCTCGCCATCGAGGCGTTCGAGCCGGGGTTCGCGCTGACGGTCGGCATCGCCTATCGTCGCGTGCTGCTGTCGGCCATCCACGGCGCCGCGCCCACCTGGGTGAAGATCGAGAACGTCCTGCACGAGTTCTCCCACATGCCGGGAGTGACCGAGGACACGCTCGACATCATCCTGAACCTGCGCAAAGTCGTGTTCGCGCTGCACGTGAACCGGCCCAAGATCCTGCGCCTCAAGGCCCACGGCGCCGGGCAGGTGAAGGCGGGCGACTTCGAGCCCGACGCCGACGTCGAGATCCTCACACCCGACGTGCCGCTGTCCACGCTGGACAAGGACGGCGTGCTGGAGATGGAGGTCTGTGTCGAGCGCGGACGCGGCTACGTCTCGGCCGAGAAGCGCGAGCCGGAGGCGCTGCCGATCAACGCGATCCTGCTCGACGCCAATTTCTCGCCGGTCAAGCGCGTGAGCTTCAAGGTGGAGCCGATCGGCACCGCGCCCGCCGGCGACGAGCCGCCCGAGCGCCTCGTCGTCGAGGTGTGGACGGACGGCAGCGTGACGCCCGCCATCGCGGTGGGCGAGGCCGCGCGCATCCTGCAGGACCATTTCAATCTCCTGATGGACTTCCCCGAGGCGGCGCCGGCGGAGGAGGAGACGGGCCGTGACGAGACGCATCCGCGCACCGAGCTGAACGACAACCTCTTCCGCAACGTGGACGAGCTGGAGCTCTCGGTGCGGGCCTCCAACTGCCTGAAGACCGCGAACATCCGCACCATCGCCGACCTCGTGCAGAAGACCGAGGCCGAGCTGCTCAAGACCAAGAACTTCGGCAAGAAGTCGCTCAACGAGATCAAGACGATCCTCGGCGAGATGGGACTGTCGCTCGGCATGAAGCTCGACCCCGAAGAGCTGGAGCGCCTGCGCTCGCAATACGAGCGCGCCTACGAGACGTAGCCCGCGCGCGACCCGGTCGGCGGCAGGTGGGGCTGGGGGTCCGGCGACCACGAGCGGCGCGGCGTAGGTCCGTTCGACGCCACCACACACCACGGCGCGCCTGCCTAGGTTGGGAGTGAAACGGGTCGGCGGACCCCCAGCCCCACCCACCGCCGACCTCCCCGCTCGGAACTGATCTCGAACTTCGCTCGCCGTTCGATCCGACCGGTTCGGTTTCTACCGACGAGCTTTTCCGCTGCTCCCTGAGCATCGCCGCTTTCGGCGTCCCACCGGATCTGCGACGCCAGACGCCGCAGCAATCGTCCCGTCTGCTGGCGGTCAGGCGGAGCGGGCGGGCGGGGCCCCGGGGGTCCGCCGACCCGTTTCACTCCCAACGATTACAGGCGGCGTCCGGAGTATGGAGGCGTCGACGGGACCTACGCCGCGCCGCTCGTGGTCGCCGGACCCCCGGGGCCCCGCCCGCCCGCTCCGCCGTGAACAGCTAGCGGGAGAGGCGGGTCTTGATGCGGGCGATGGCTTCCTCGGTCTGGGCGCGCGAGCCGAAGGCGGTGAGGCGGAAGTAGCCTTCGCCGGCGGGGCCGAACCCGGCGCCCGGCGTGCCGACGACGTGGGCCTCGTTCAGGAGCTTGTCGAAGAAGTCCCACGAGGACAGGCCGGGCGGCGTCCGGAGCCAGATGTACGGCGCGTTCTCGCCACCGTAGACGGTGAGGCCGGTCGCGGCGAGGCCGCTGCGGATGATCCGCGCGTTCTCCATGTAGTGATCGACGAGCGCGCGGACCTGCGTCTGCCCCTCCTCGGTGTACACGGCGGCGGCGCCCTTCTGGATGATGTAGGGCACGCTGTTGAACTTCGTCGACTGCCGCCGCAGCCAGAGCCCGTTGAGCGCCACGCGCTCGCCGCCGGCGGTGCGGCCGGTGACGTCCTTGGGCACGACGGTGAACGCGCAGCGCGTGCCGGTGAACCCCGCGCTCTTGGAGAACGAGCGGAACTCGATCGCCACCTCGCGCGCGCCCTCGACCTCGTAGATCGAGTGGGGGACGGCGGGGTCGCGGATGTACGCCTCGTAGGCGGCGTCGTAGAGGATCACCGCGCCCGTCTGCCGCGCCCAATCCACCCACTTCTCGAGCGCCGGCTTCGTCAGGACGGCGCCGGTCGGATTGTTCGGAAAGCACAGGTAGACCATGTCCACCGGGCGGTCGGGCAGCGGCGGCTCGAAGTGGTTCTCGGCCGTGCACGGCAGGTAGACGACCCCGGCGTAGCGGCCGCGCTCGTCGGCCGGGCCGGTGCGGCCGGCCATCACGTTGCTGTCCATGTACACGGGGTAGACCGGATCGGTCAGGGCCACGGTGGCGTCGGCGGCGAAGATCTCCTGGATGTTGCCGCTGTCGCTCTTGCTGCCGTCGCTGACGAAGATCTCGTCCGGCGCGATGTTGACACCGCGGGCGCCGTAGTCGTGCTTGGCGATGAGCGCGATGAGGAACTCGTAGCCGGCGTCGGGGCCGTAGCCGCGGAACGTCTCGGCCCGCGCCATCTCGTCCACCGCCTCGTGCAGGGCCCGGATGACGGCCGGCGGCAGCGGCTGGGTGACGTCGCCGATGCCGAGCCGGATGATGCGCGCGTCCGGGTGCGCGGCCTGGAACTCCCGGAGGCGGCGCGCGATCTCGCTGAACAGGTAGCTCGACTTGAGCTTGAGGTAGTGCTCGTTGACCTTCGCCATGGTCGCCAATTCTAACAGGTCGTTTCCGGGTCGAGGCAATAGCGTGCGGTCGCGCGGGCGGCCCAGCGCGTGACGTCGAGCGCGCGGCCATCGCTCTCCAGCAGCACCGCGCCGTCGCGGTCGGTGCGGTAGAGGACGGCGCCGCCGTCGGCGAGGCGGCCGACGACGCCGGCGTCGGGATGGCCGTAGGTGTTGCGCGCGCCCACCGAGATGACGGCGACGGCGGGTCGCACCGCGGCGAGGAACGGGGCCCCGCTGGAGGTGCGCGAGCCGTGGTGCGCCACCTTCAGCACCGTCGCGCCCAGCGGCGCGCCGGAGGCGAGCAGCGCCTGCTCGCCCGGCCCCTCGATGTCCGAGGCGAGGAGCACCGAGACGACGCCGAAGTCGAGGCGGACCACGCGGGCGGCGTCGTTGCGGCCGGTGGCGGCGGTCGCCAGCGGCGTGAGGACGGCGCCGCCGAGAGCGAGCGGGCTGCGACCCGGCGCCGCGTCCCACGCGTCGTCCACCGTGAAGAGCGCGCGGATCGCCGCCATGCCGCCGGCGTGGTCGAGATCGGCGTGGGTGACGACGGCGGCGGCGAGCCGCCGGATGCCCCGGTTCCAGAGGAACGGCGCGACCACGCGCTCGCCCGCGTCCAGCCGCCAGGCGCCCCCGGCGCCGGCGTCCACCACCACCGCGCGGCCGTCGGGCCCCTCGATCACGATCGCGTCGCCCTGGCCGACGTCGAGGACGCTCACGCGCAGCCGGCCGTCGGCGGGCCGCAGCATCGGCCAGAGGGCCAGCAGCACGCTCCCCAGCGCGAGCGCGGCGGCGGCCACCGCCAGGCGCCCGGCGAGCGTCCGCCGCGTCTGGCGCGCGTGCCACGCCGCCAGGCCGAGCGCGAGCGCGACGGCGTAGCCGGCGATCGCGGCGGGCCCCGGCGCGGGCAGGTGCAGGACCGCGCCGGGCACGGCCGCCGCCAGCGCCACCGCCCAGCGCAGCAGGAGCAGCACCGGCCACGCCGCCGCGAACAGCCAGCCGGCGAGGAGCGCGCTGGCGGCGCCGGCCGCCACGCCGACCAATCCCAGCACGGTGGCGACGCCGGCGAGCGGCACGACGGCCAGGTTGGCGACGACGCCGATCGTGGAGACCTGATTGAAGTGGGCGAGCGCGATGGGCAGGACGGCGAGCTGGGCGGCGAGGCTGACCGCCACCGCCGCCGCCAGCGTGCTGCGCGGCATCGGCGCCAGCACGATGCCGGCCGTCGCCGCGAACGAGAGCTGGAAGCCGGGATCGTAGAGATCGCCCGGCCGCAGGGCCAGGATCACCAGCGCCGCGAGCGCCAGGCTGTTGAGCACCGCGGCCTCGCGCTCGAGCACGAGGGCGCCCAGGACGATCGTGGCCATGATCGTGGCGCGCAGCACGGAGGGCTGGGGGCCCACGACCACCGCGAAGCCGAGCACGACCGCGAGCGCGCCGAGCGAGGCCGCCCGGCGCGGGAGCCGCGCGAGGGCCAGCAGCGTCCAGGCGCTGGAGGCCACCAGCGCCACGTTGAACCCGGACACCGCGAGCACGTGGTAGACGCCCGCCCGCCGGAACGCCGCGTCAACATCAGGCGGCAGGTCGGTCCGCTCGCCCAGCAGGAGCCCGGCGAGCAGCGCGGCCGACACCGGCGGCAGCGCCTCGCGCATCGCCGCGACGGCGGCGCGCTTGACGCGCGCGTGCCACGGCGGCTCGGCCTCGGGGGCCACGAGCCGATCGGCCCGTGCGGTGCCGACGACGGCGATGCCGAGGCGGGCGAGGCGCTCGGCGTAGTCGTACGTCCCGGGGTTGCGGAAGCCGACCGGACGATCGAGCCGGGCCTCGGCGGTGACGCGCTGCCCCTCGGCCAGCGGCGGCGCCGCTCCGTAGGCCGTGAGCTGGATCGTGCCCGAGCGCGGCTGCCCGTCCACCCGCTCGACGGCGACCACGAGCCGTGTGCGCTCGGCGGTCCAGCCGAGCGGCTCGTCTGCCAGCCGTCCCTCGACGCGCGCGGTCCGCGGTAGCGCCAGCCGCGCGACGTCGTCCACCGGCGGTGGCGCCGCCAGCCCGCGGAGGGCGCCGAGCGCGGCGACGGCGACGAGCAGCCCGCCGCTCGCGGCCCGCGGGCGGGCGAGGGCCACCAGCCCGAGGCCGGCGGCTGCCGCCAGCGCCCACGCGGCGCACGCCGCCGCCAGCGTCAGCGAGGGCGCCGCGGCGAGGCCGGCGCCGAACGCGGCGGCGAGCGGGACCAGCGGGCCGCGCCGCCAGCCCATCGCTACGGCAGCGTGAGCAGCGGACGCACCCGCTCGCGCGTGGCCGGTCGCAGGCCGCGCACCCGGGCGAGGTCGTCGAGCGCGGCGAACGGGCGCGCCTCGACGATGCGGCGGGCCAGCGCCGGGCCGACGCCCGGCAGCCGCGCCAGCTCGGGCGCGCTCGCGCGGTTGAGATCGAGCGGCGGCGTCGCGAGAGTCCGCCGCGCGGGATGACGGGGCGCGGCGTCGGCGGGAGCCGCCGGGGCCGCCGGCGACCGTCGATCCATCTCCTCGAGCCGCTCGACGGCCTCGGGCCGCGCGCGGCGCCAGTGATCGATCGCCAGCCCGGCGCCGGCCGCGACGACGAGGAGCAGGAGGAGCAGGAGCTGGTGGCGCGAGTAGAGCGTCATGCGCGCACGATCGCACGCGCGCGCGGCGGCGGCTAGAGTGGACGAACGGAGACGGTCAGGGGACGCGGGCGCCGCTCAGGCTTCGCCGCGCTCGAGCTTGGCCTGGCAGGTGACGCAGGTCGCGACCTCGGGGATCGCCTTCAGCCGGGCCTGACCGATCGGCTTTTCGCACTCCGTGCAGGTGCCGTAGGTGCCGTCGTCGAACCGCTTGAGGGCGGCGGTGAGCCGCTCGATGCGCTCGATCAGCCGCTCGCGGCTCAGCAGCCCCATGTCGCGCTGCTCGCTGGCCTGGATGTGGTCCGCCTCGTCCCACACGCTGTCGGCCGGCGTGGTCGACTCCTCCAGCGTGATCTGCCCGCCGAGCTGGCGCAGCCGCGTCGCCGCCGCCAGCCGCTCGCGCTCCAGCCGCCGCCGCAGCTCCTTCACGGCCGCAGCGCCGCCCGCGTGATGGTGGTCGTCTCGCGGCCGTGCCACTCGGAGTCGGCGAACGCGCGGTTGATCTCCTCGAGCGGGTAGGTGTGGGAGACCAGCTTGTCGAAGGGCCAGCGCGTCCGGTTGCGCACGAGGAAGTCGAGGGCGCGCGGCAGCACCCAGCCATCGTACATGATGACGCCCACGATCCTCTTCGCCCCCCACACGAGCTGGGCCGGCTCCAGCTCGATCTTCGCCCCGCGGCTGATGGTGCCGATCTCGAGGTAGGTGCCGCCCGTCCGCAGCATCTCGATGCCCTCGGGGATCACCTGGGGGAAGCCGACGAAATCGCACGCCACGTCGGCCCCGGCGCCGCCGGTGTGCGTGCGCACCAGGGCGATCCGGTCCCGGCGCTCCGTGACCTCCTTGATGTCGATGACGTGGTCGGCGCCGAACTGCCGCGCGAGCGCGAGCCGCCCGGGGATCTGGTCCACCACGATCACGGTGGCCGCGCCCATGTCCTTGGCGACCGCCGCCGCCTGCAGGCCGAGCCCGCCGGCGCCCTGGATCACCACGCTGCCGCCGAAGCGCAGGCCGGCCTGGTGCAGGCCGTAGATCACCTGCGCGAGCGCGCAGTTCACCGGGGCCACCAGCTCGTCGGAGAGCTCGTCGGGGACCAGGAAGACGTGGCCGCCCGGCCGCAGGTAGTAGTACTCGGCGAAGGCCCCGTGGAAATGCGGGAACTCCGAGGGGCCGCGCGGCCGCTCGATCTTGGCCGGGCAGTTGGCGGGCTCCTTGTTCAGGCACGCGTAGCAGCGGCCGCACGGATAGAAGTACGTGTAGACGACGCGGTCGCCCTCCTTGAGGGGACGCCCCAGCGAGTCCGTCTTCACGCGGCTGCCGAGGCGGGCGACACGGCCCGTCATCTCGTGACCGTAGATCCAGCCGTCGGCGGGCAGGCGCAGCGGCGCGTCGCCGCGCCAGAAGTGCAGGTCGGAGCCGCACACGTTGGCCAGCGCCACGCGGATCACCACCGCGTCCGGCTCGACCTCGGGCAGCGTTACCTCGCGGATCTCGAACGGCTTGCCGGGGCCGAAGAAGACGGCCGCCTTGCCGGTGATCATCCGCGGACGCCTTCTCCCTTCCCGAGCTCGAACGCGTCGTGCAGGGCCCGCACGGCGAGCTCGGCGTACTTGTCCTCGATCACGCAGGAGACGGCGATCTCGGAGGTCGAGATCATCTGGATGTTGATGCCTTCCTTGGACAGCGCGGCGAACATGCGGGCGGCCACGCCGGAGTGGCTGCGCATGCCGACGCCGACGATCGAGACCTTGGCCACCCGCTCGTCGTGCACGGTCTTCTCGGCGCCGACCGCCCGCGCGACCTCGTCGAGCACGGTGCGGGCGCGGGCCATGTCGCCGCGGGGCACCGTGAACGAGATGTCGGTGAAGCCGTCGCGGCTGATGTTCTGCACGATCATGTCCACCACGATGCTCTTGGTGCCGACCGCGCCGAACACCTGGGCGGCGATGCCCGGCCGGTCCGGCACCCGCAGCAGGGAGATCTTCGCCTGGCTGCGATCGTGGGTGATGCCGGTGACCACCACGTCCTCCATCGCGCGCTCCTCCCGGGTGACGATCGTGCCCGGATCCGGCTTGAAGGTCGAGCGGACGTGCACCGCCACCCCGTACTTCTTGGCGAACTCCACCGAGCGCGCCTGGAGCACCCGGGCGCCGAGGCTCGCCATCTCCAGCATCTCGTCGTAGGCGACGCGCGGGAGCTTGCGCGCGTCGGGCACCACGTTGGGATCGGCGGTGTACACGCCGTCCACGTCGGTGTAGATCTCGCACACGTCGGCCCTCAGCGCGGCGGCCAGCGCGACGGCGGTGAGGTCGGAGCCGCCCCGGCCGAGCGTGGTGATCTCGCCCTCGTCGCTGGCCCCCTGGAATCCCGCCACCACCGCGACGGCACCCTCGTCGAGCGCCGCCCGCACCCGGTCGGCGGTGATCTGCGCGATCCGCGCCTCGGTGTGGCTGCGGTCGGTGCGCAGCCCGGCCTGGGCGCCGGTGAACGAGCGGGCCTTGAAGCCGAGCGCCTGCAGCGCCATCGCCAGCAGCGCGATCGTCACCTGCTCGCCGGTGGCGAGCAGCATGTCCATCTCGCGGGGGTCGGGCGCGGGCGCGATCTGCTGCGCGAGGCTCACGAGGCCGTCAGTGGTCTTGCCCATCGCGGAGACGACCACGACGAGCTGGTGGCCGGTCGCGCTCTCGGCCACCCGGCGCGCCACGTTCTGGATTCGCTCGGCGTCGGCGACCGAGGAGCCGCCGTATTTCTGCACGATCAACGCCATAGCCCACGCATCCTATCACGCCCCCCCGGCGTCGGTCCCGGCGCCGGGCGCGCGCGCGACCTCGCCGAGCGACATCTGCTCGCGCACGAGGAAGAGCCAGCCGATCGCCGTGATCGGCACGAACTGGCTCACGTGATAGAGGACGGCGAACCCGAGTGCCTGGGCCTGGCCGACGCCGAAGATCGCCAGCCCCAGCACGGCGGCGGCGTGCCAGACGCCGACGTAGCCGGGCGCCGACGGGATGCTGATGCCGAAGCAGACGAACGTCAGCACCGTCCAGCCGGCCACCAGCGGCAGGTCGAGGTGCTCCGCGCGCAGCAGCGCCCAGACGCCGCCGGCGGCGAGCGTCCAGATGAACACCGTCCACGCGGCCAGCGGCGCCAGGTGGGCGGGCGCCCGCACGCCCTCGAGGCCGCGCAGCACCATGTCGAGGCCGCGCGCGACCCGCCCGGCCAGCGCCGGCCACGCGCGCAGGAGCCGCGCGACCATCTCGCGCGCCCGGTCGGGGGCGGCCGCCAGCCCGATCACCGCGACGGCGGCGACGACGTCGAGGGCCAGGATGAGCGCGGCGGCGTACTGGAACGCCGCGGGCACCGGGATCAGGAAGACGAGCACCGCCAGGATCAGCACCAGCGTGAGGCTGTCGATCACGCGCTCGACGACGAGCGTCGCGCCGGCCAGCCAGAGGCCGGTGCCGGTCGGCGTGCCGCGCTCGGCGCGCAGGCGGCGGGCGACCACGTAGACGCGCACCAGCTCGCCGGCGCGCAGCGGCAGGACGTTGTTGGCCATGTAGCCGATCATGTTGGCGGCGACCAGCCCCGGCGGGTCGGAGCGGGGCGGGAAGAGGTAGCGCCAGCGCCGCGCGCGCGCCCATACGCCGACGGGGCCGACGGCGCAGGCGGGGAGCGCCCACCACCAGTTGGTGGCGGCGAGCTGGCGGCCCAGCTCGGGCAGGTCCACGCTTCGGAGCAGCCACGCGACGAGGGCGACGCTGACGGCGACGCCGGCGACGACGCGCAGACGTTTCAGGCGGGGCCGCCCTCGACGCGGATCATCGCGGTGGGGCCGGCCACGTCGCGCATGCGGTCGATCCGCGTCAGCGCGGCGCGCATGTCGCGCTCGCGCGCCTCGTGGGTGAGCATGACGACGGGCACCGCCTCGCGCGCGCCGCGCCCCTTCTGGATGACGTTGGCGATCGAGATGTCGTGCTCGCCGAGGAAGCCGGCCACCTTGGAGAGCACGCCGGGCCGGTCCTGCATCATCACGCGCAGGTAGTAGCAGCAGCGGATCGCCTCCATCGGCGTCAGCGCCAGCGGCTGCCGGCCCACGGTGGGCAGCTCCAGCGCGAGGGAGGGGATGCCGTGGGCGATGCGGCGCGCGAGCTCGAGCACGTCCGACCACACCGCCGAGGCGGTCGGCATCTGGCCGGCGCCGCGCCCGTAGAACATCAGGTCGCCGACGGCGTCGCCGGTGAGGAAGACCGCGTTGAACACCCCCGACACCGCCGCCAGCGGCGAGGTCGCCGCGATCATCGTGGGGTGCACGCGCGCCTCGACGCCCCCATTGGTCGCCTTGGCGATCGCCAGGAGCTTGATGCGGTAGCCGAGCTCGCGCGCGTACCCGATGTCCTGCGCGGTCACCCCGGTGATCCCCTCGGTGTGGATGTCCTTGAGGTCCACGAAGGTGCGGAACGCCAGCGCCACGAGGATCTGCAGCTTGTGGGCGGAGTCCATCCCCTCGATGTCCAGCGTGGGATCGGCCTCGGCGTAGCCGTGCGCCTGCGCCTCCTTGAGCACGAGCGAGAAGTCCAGCCCCTCGTCGGTCATCTTGCTGAGGATGTAGTTGCAGGTGCCGTTGACGATGCCGGCCAGCGAGAGGATGCGGTTGGCGGCCAGCCCTTCCTTGAGGGCGCGGATGAGCGGGATGCCCCCCGCCACCGCTGCCTCGAAGGCGAGCGCCACCCCGCGCCGGCGCGCCTCGTCGTAGAGCTCGGCGCCGTGGTGGGCGAGCAGCGCCTTGTTGGCGGTGACGACGTGCTTGCCGGCGGCCAGCGCGCGCAGGATGAACGTGCGGGCCGGCTCCAGCCCGCCGACCAGCTCGATCACGACGTGGATCGACGGGTCGTCGAGCACGCGGGCGGCGTCGTCGACCATCGGCAGCGTCGCCAGGTCGAGCCCCTCGCGGGGGCGGGTGAGGTCGGCGTCGGCGATCGCGGCGAGGGTCAGGCGGGCGCCGGCCCGCTCCTCGAGCATCTCGCGGCGCGTCTGGAGGATCTTGACGATGCCGCCGCCGACGGTGCCGAGCCCCAGCAGGCCGATGCGGACCTCGCTCACCGCGCTCATGGCCGGGTCGGCGGGCGGCTCAGCGGCTCAGGTGCTTGAGGCCGCGCAGCGCCTGCTTGATGCGCTGCTCGTTCTCCACCAGCGCGAAGCGCACGTAGCCCTCGCCGTACTCGCCGAAGCCGATGCCGGGCGACACGGCCACCTTGGCCTCCTGGATGAGGAGCTTGGAGAACTCGAGCGAGCCGAGGCTGCGGAACGGTTCGGGGATCGGCGCCCACACGAACATCGTCGCCTGTGGCTTGGGCACGCTCCAGCCGAGTTTGTTGAGCCCGTCCACCAGCACGTCGCGGCGCTTGCGGTGCACCTCGACGATCTCGGCCACGCACTTCTGCTCACCCTCCAGCGCGATGATGCTGGCGATCTGGATGGGCTGGAAGGCGCCGTAGTCGAGGTAGGACTTGATGCGGGCGAGCGCGTGGATCATCCGGGCGTTGCCGCAGACGAAGCCCATCCGCCAGCCCGCCATGTTGTACGACTTCGAGGTCGAGAAGATCTCGACGCCGACGTCCTTGGCCCCCGGCGCCTCGAGGAAGGAGGGCGGCCGGTAGCCGTCGAAGGTGAAGTCGGCGTACGCGAAGTCGTGCACGACCATCAGCCGGTGCTCGCGCGCGAAGTCCACGACCCTGACGAAGAAGTCGCGGTCCACGCACATCGTCGTCGGGTTGTGCGGGAACGACAGGATGAGCATCTTGGCCTTGGGCCACGCCAGCCGGGCGGTTTCTTGTAGGCGCCCGAAGAAGTCGCCGTCCGGGGTCAGGGGCACCGAGCGAAGGTCCCCGTCGGCGATCACGACCGAGTAGGAGTGGATCGGGTACGTCGGGTTCGGCACCAGCGCGCCGTCGCCCGGCTGCAGGACGGCCAGGGCCAGGTGGGCCAGCCCCTCCTTGGCGCCGAGGGTGGCGATGACTTCGGAGTCGTGGTCGAGCTCGACGTGGTAGCGGTCGCGGTACCACTTCGCCATCGCCACCCGCAGCCGGGTGATCCCGCGCGAGGCGGAGTAGCGGTGGTTCTTGGGATTCTGGGCGGCCTCGATCAGCTTGGCGACGATGTGCTTGGGGGTGGGCATGTCGGGGTTGCCCATGCCGAGGTCGATGATGTCCTCGCCGCGCGCCCGCGCCTTGCTCTTGAGGTCGTTGACGATCGCGAAGACGTACGGGGGCAGGCGCTTGATCCGGTAGAACTCGTCCATCGGGCTCCCCTGACACGACGCCGGCAGCGTCGCCTGAACTGTCCTCGGATCATATCCCGCCCGCCCGGGCCTTGTCACGCAACTGACGGTCGCGACGCTCTCCGTGCCGCGCTGGCGCGGGCGTCCACCGGTAAGTGCTTGATAGTCCTCGCGTGGTCTTCGGCACGTCGTTTGCCGAATCCCAGGGCATGCTCACTGGCGGCGGCGGGCGGGAATCCCTGGTTGACAGCGGTGAGCGGCCGATGCTAGAACCCGCAGAACCCGGGTCGCTGGCACGCTCCGGGTCCGGCGGGCTCGCCGGGGCGAATCCGAGGAGGAAGCGCAACCGCTTGAACCGCCGCAGTCAGTTCAGCTTGCTCATCGTGCGGGGCGACGGTGTGAGGGTCCTCCGGTTCAATTTCGCCCGTCCCGCCGCCATCGGCGCCGGTTTCGTGATGGCCGTGGTGGTATCCGTCTCGATCGCCCTGGTCGGGGACTGGTACCGCCTGCGCGACCTCACGCGCGAGGCATCCACCTTCCAGCAGCAGCTCGTCGAGCAGCGGACCACCATCGACGCGTTCAACACCCGGGTGGCCGATCTGCGCAAGGAGATGGCCGGCTGGCGGGAGCTGCACGCGCACATCTGGGAGCCGTTCGGTCCCGAGCTGGCGCCGGGCGGCCGTGACCGCGGTATCGGCGGCGGCACGCCCACGCCGGAGACGCCCTCCGGGCGGCTGTCGCCGACCGACGAGCTGAACCGGCTGAGCGACGCGGTGAAGGAGCAGACGCAGCGGCTCACCGCGCTCGAGCGGCTGATGGCGCGCGCCGGCAAGGCGGTGGCGGCGCTGCCCTCGCGGTGGCCGGTGCGCGGCGCCGTCAACTCGGAGTTCGGCACGCGCCAGTCGCCGTGGACCCAGGGGCTGGAGTTCCACAGCGGCATGGACATCCGGGCCGAGCGCGCAACGCCGATCTACGCGCCCGCCGCCGGCACCGTCGTCGCGGCGGGGGCCAACCAGGAATACGGCAACGCGATCATCATCGACCACGGTCAGGACATCCGCTCGCTGTACGGCCACCTGTCGCGGCTCAACGTCCAGCAGGGGCAGCGCGTCGAGCGCGGCGGGCTCATCGGCTGGACGGGCAACACCGGCCGCTCGTCGGGGCCGCACCTGCACTACGAGATCCTGGTCAAAGGGCAGCCGGTCAACCCGCGCTCCTACCTCTGGGACTGATCTCCACCTCCTGATCCACCCGCTCCCTGACTCGCCTTGCGTCGTGGTACTCCGGGCCGAGGCGGCGGGGTGGGGGTCTGAGAACCACGAGCCCGGATTTCACCTTCCCGCTGCGCGAACCCATCGTTACGTCGAGCGTGTCCGGCGTCGCGGGAAACGGGTTCTCAGACCCCCACCCCGCCGCCTCGGCCCTCGCGCGTGATCGCGGGCATGTCAGGGCGCGGGGGGTTGGACGATCGAGGCACTGACGAGCGGAGCGTGGGTCGTGACCAGGGGGGTGGCGCGGGGCTATGAGGCGGTGTGGCGGGCGAGGAAGGCGAGGGATGTGGTGTTGAAGGTGTCGGGGCGCTCCCAGAAGTAGCAGTGGCCGGCGCGCTCCACGGTCTGCAGGGCGGCGCCGGGGATCGCGGCGGCGAGCGCGCGCGAGAAGCGCGGCGGCACCAGGATGTCGTCCTCGGCCACGCTCACCAGGGTGGGGCAGGCGAGCGCGCCGAGCCGGTCGAGCGTGTCGTGGCTGCGCACGGCGTCGCCCTGGCGCAGGAAGCCTGTGAGCGTGAACGGGTAGGGGTTGGCGAGCCCGGTCTGGATGATCCCCTCCACGAGCTCCGGCCGCTCGGCGTAGGTCGCCGGCGCGAAGAGCCACGGCGCGACGATGCGCATCCACTCCTCGGGCGTCGCCTTCGCGCGGACGGCGCGCCAGCTCTCGAGCAGCGCGCGCATGTAGGCGTCGGGGCGGGCCAGCGTGCAGTGCAGCTGCAGCGAGCGCACGCGCCGCGGATGGTTGAGCGCCACCTCCTGCGCGATCATCCCGCCCAGGGAGACGCCCAGCACGTGCGCCCGCTCGACGCCGAGCCCGTCGAGGAGGCCGACGGCGTCGTCGGCCATCATCCGCGTGGTGTACGGGACGTCGGGCACGTCGCTCTGTCCGGCCCCGCGGTTGTCGAACGCGATCACCCGATACCGCCGCGCGAACACCGGCGTCTGGAACGCCCACGCCAGATGATCCCCCCCAAACCCCATGATCAACAACAGAGGCGCCCCGCTCCCCGCCTCCACATAGTTCAACCCAATCCCGTTCACATTGATCTTCGGCATGTCACTCCCTCATGAATGCGACGCACCCGGCAGGTCGCGATCGCTAACCGCCACGCGAGGCGGCGGGGGTCGGAGGGGGGGCGGAGGTCCAGCGACCCGT
>JBGQFW010000005.1:0-79503 GCA_041497115.1 Methylomirabilia bacterium | reverse complement strand
TGTCACCGTCGACACCGGGTCGGGGACGACGTGGAAGATGCGCCAGACCGGGAACACGGGGAACCCGTCGGGCTCGTTCCACACCTCCGACACGAGCTCCACTCGCGCGCGGGGCGGGGGTTCGACGTACCTGCCGCCGCTGGCCCCGCTCTTCGCGTACATCTCGATGCGCGACCCGAACGGAAACCCGGACTTTTACGTCTACATGGACACGCTGTTCCCCGAGAACGGCGTGCATCCATACACGAAGGACCAGTGGACGGGACAAGTCGTGATGTCCGACAGCGGCGGGGTGCAGCTCCTGACCGACTTGCCCACGCGTTTGCGCGTCCACGAGGGACGATTGAACGCGCTCGATCTCAACCCGACGCTGAGCCAGTCGCTTATCGGTGATCCATGGACGGGGTAGCTTACTTCCAGAAGATGCCCAAGCACCCGCCGTAGCCGTGGCGACGGAATAGCAAGCATGCGGCGATGCAGTGACCGCTGCAAACGGAGGTCTTGCTAGGTGGCTTGACACAAGCCGCTTGGAATACCGGTCGTCGGCCTTTTGAACAAGCACCGACCTGAGAGAGCCTTGTATGTTAAAAGCTGTTAAAGCGGATTCAGTTTATGACTTCCCGAGTTGATCCCGCGTCGTCGATCCGATCCAGGGGGAGGGGGCTACGACTGCTGAAGACGCTGGGTGCGGTCGGCATGACGGTCCTGATCATCGGCTTTGTGTGCGCGCTATCAACGCGCGTACTTGGGCAGGATGTCAAGGCCGGCATTGTTGTTTCGATCCAGGGTGCCGCGACTGTAGTCCACCCTACGGCACTTCACACGGTGCCTCTCAAGTTCAAGGACGGTGTTCTTTGGGGTGACCGTATTGCGACAACTGCTCAATCTCGTGCGCGCATATTGTTGCACGAGGCTGCGCTGGTCACTGTCTGCGAGAACTCGACGTTGACGCTCGCTCGACAAGCGGAGAACACTTCCTCTGTTTTGCTTTTGGACATTGGCACGCTCCACGTCAACATCATCAAGGGGCGGTCAAGGCAAGATGATCCGGTCCAGATCAGGACACGCAACGCTGTAGTGACTGCCTATGGCTCGTACGTGATCGCCGAAGCGTGGCCGGGAACTCGAACAATGGAGGGCGCCATTGTTGGCGGCGGCATCACATCTCGATTCACAACCATCCGGGGCCTAACGGAAGTGACACCGCTGGGCGCTGCTACCGGTCGGCCAGCTGCTCGGGCGTTCTCTCTCGGCGAATCACAGATGATCACGATTGCGAGTGCCACAACGAACGATGGTCCGCCGACTATCACTCAAGTCCCGACGAGCGCGTTCGCGGGACACCCCTGTAGGGAGAGTGACTTCGCGCTTCGCGCGCCTCCCAGGCCTGGCTTCGGGCCGCCGGCCGGTGTCGTAGTCGAAGTGAAGGGAGAGGCGACCGTGACTCCTTCCACGGAGGAACGGTTCGCCTCGCTGAATGTGAGGGACCATATCTTTTGGGGCGATCGGCTCACGACTGCCGCTCAGTCGCTCGCCCGCATCGCTGTGGGCGATATCGTGTCGGTTTCTCTTTGCGAGAAGTCGGTGCTGACGATCATGAGCGACTCCTTCGGCACCACTTTGATGCTGGAAAGCGGTGGGATCGAGCTCGACGTCTCCAGGAAGCGGATCGATGGTGATGCTGTCAGGGTTAGAACGCCCAACGCAACCGCGAGCATTCGCACGACGGCTTTCGTCGAGGTATCGCGGGGAGCCGTGGGAGCGGACAGTACTACGACAGGCGATGTCATATCGAGATTTACGGTCGTGAGGGGTCTTGTTGACGTGACATCGCTTGACCCAGCGACAGGCGATCCATCATCTTTGTCGTTGTCGCTTGAGCCTATGCAAGCCGTCACCATCGCAGGCTCCGCGCCGAGCGGAGCGCCGCCATTGGTCACTCCGGTGAAATGGAAGGATCTTCGGAGGGCTGGATGTGGCCTTCCACCATGATTTCGCCTCACACTCTGGGCCTTGCACAGGAACGCCCGCGCCGCAGGCTGCGCGTGTCGCTTCCGTGAGCACAGTAGCGGGCCGCGCGTGGCTGGCCATCAGCGGACGTGAGAGTGAGCGAAGCGTCGGTTCGCTTGACTCAAGGAAAGAGGATGGATCATGGGTGAGACGCGCAGTTTTCCCCGATCGGCGGCTTCGCTCGGCTACGAGAGCTTGGACGCGATCAACGAGTATGGGGCGCTGCTCTTCGACGAGATCATGGACGACATTACCGCCGGCAGGGTCACTGACGAAGAGCTTAGTGCTGTCACCAACGCGATCGAGCTCGACAACGGGAATCGGGTTAACCTGAACCTTTTCGATGCCTTCATCGAAGGTGTGGAGGCAGGGCGGCGGCCCTCGATGGTGCCGCAACCGGAGCCGCCCGCAATCCCGTTCCATCCGGTGGAATTCAATCTGTTTGAGGGATTCATTGAGATGGAAATGGAAACGAATACTCCCACGAGTCAGATTCAAAACATCGCTGCGCTATTCGGGATTGGCCCTTATGGTGGCGGTGCTTTTAGTGCCGGCGGCTACACGATCACGAACGCCGGGACGCTCGGCCCGACGGGGCCCGTCGGGTCACTGTTCAGCGGTGACAGCAATAGCGGTAACAACGGCAACAGCAACGGCGATGGTAGTGGCTATTCTGGCGGCGGCTTTTCGGGCCCGAGCGACTGATGACCCAGCGCTGCCGTCCCATTCTGCAGCCAGCAGATCTCGGCGGAATCGTCACGCTCCCTCGAGCTAAGGGATCCGCTAGATCACGAAGTCGGATCATTCATTCATGCCCCGCTCGATGATCTGCGCGGGAACTGACCTGCCCCCCGAAAACTGGCCCACCAGCGGTGAGAGTCCGCTCGGCTAAGATGCCCGCCGGGAGGGCGGCGCATGAAGCGCAAGCGGTTCACCGAGGAGCAGATCATCGGCGTGTTGAAGGAGGCGGCGGCAGGCGCGAAGACGTTGGACCTCTGCCGGCGCCACGGCCTCAGCGAGCAGACATTTTATCGCTGGAAGGCGAAGTACGGCGGCCTCGAAGTCGCCGAAGTGCGCCGCCTGCGCCAGCTCGAGGATGAAAACGGCCGGCTGAAGCGCTTGGTGGCCGACCTCACCCTCGACAACCAGGCCCTCAAGGGGTTGCTCGGAAAAAACTTCTGACGCCTGCGGTGCGGCGGCACGCGGTGCGGGCGGCGATGAATGACTACGGGCTCAGTGAGCGACGCAGTTGTGCGTTGGTGGCGCTGGCGCGATCGAGCTGCCGCTACACGCCCCGGCGGGATCCGGCCCGCGCGCTGCGGGAGCGATTACGCGCCCTGGCGGAGCAACGGCGCCGCTTCGGCTATCGCCGCCTCACCGTGCTGTTGCGCCGCGAAGGGCTGTGCGTCAACCACAAGCGGGTGTATCGGCTCTACCGGGCCGAGGGGCTGGCCGTGCGCCGTCGGAAGCGCAAGCGCTGCGCCCGGGCGGTGCCGGCGCCGCTCGCCCCGGCCACGCGGCTCAATGAGCGTTGGGCCATGGATTTCATGAAGGATCAGTTGACGACGGGCCGGGCGTTTCGCATCTTCAACCTCATCGATGAGTTCAGCCGCAAGGCGCTGGCGAGCGACGTCGACACCTCACTGCCCGGCGCGCGCGTCGTGCAGGCGCTGGAGCGCGCCGTCGATGTCCGCGGCACCCCCGACGAGCTCATCATCGACAATGGCCCCGAGTTCATCGGCAAGGCGCTCGACGCGTGGGCGTGGGCGCGTGGTGTCCGGCTGCATTTCATCGATCCGGGTAAGCCGGTGCAGAACGCGTACATCGAGAGCTTCAACGGCCGGTTCCGCGACGCGTGCCTGAACGAATCGTGGTTCACGACACTGGGCGACGCACGGTACACGATCGACGCGTGGCGGCAGGACTACAATACGCAGCGGCCGCACAGCTCGCTCGGCGATCGGACGCCGGACGAGTTCGAGCAGTTCACCACGAACCGGGCACCCGAGCCCACGCTCTCACCGTAGGTGGACCAACTTCGGGGGGCAGGTCACGGCTCTCTGCTGCTTCGTTCGCCGCTTTGCCATAGTCGTGAGATTCACCTCCTACTACAAATCATCACCTAGGGACTGCCGGAATCGTGCGTGTTTTAGTTGTGCCAGTTTCCGGCCGCTACATGCCACGTCAAGTGAGAGTACTATTTGGCGAAAACGTGCCCTCGCTGAAACACGGGTTCGAATCCTGTTCGGGGCATCGTGGTCCGGGCGCTATCCGTTGATCTCCCCACCAGTGCTCTAGTTGCGACGACGGGCGAGGGCGAGCGCGGCGCCCGCCGCGGCCACGCCCGCCGTCGCCAGGAACGTTCCGGTGAAGCCCCAGCGGGCGATCGCCAGCCCCGAGCCCGCCGCGCCGAGCGCGATGCCGATCTCGAGCGCGGTGTAGAACGTCCCCATCGCGCGCCCGCGGTCGCCCTCGGCCACGTCGTCCACGCACCAGGCGACGAGCGCGGGCTGGGCGGTGCCGTAGGCGAGGCCGTAGATCGCGCCGGCCGTCGCGAGCCCCACCGCGCCCTCGCTCAGCGCCAGCACGACGAGCGCGAGGGCGGCCAGCCCGAGACCGGTCGCCGCCAGCGGCGCGCGGCCGCGGGCGTCGGAGATGCGGCCGGCCGGCCCGCGCGCCAGCGTGATCGTCACCGCGAAGACGAGGAAGAACACCCCCGGGTTGATCCCGTGCGAGTCGGCGTGCAGCGGCAGGAACGCCACCTGGACGCCGTAGGTGAACATGAGGCAGAGCGTGACCAGCGAGGGATGGACGGCCGGCAGGCTCAGCGCGCTCGACAGCGTGAAGGGGACCACGCGCGGGCGGGCGAGCGTCTCGCCCGTCACCAGCGTCAGCGCGAGCGCGGCCGCCGCCACGAGGCCGGCGGTCCAGAAGAGCGGCGGGAACCCCAGCCGCTCGACCACCGCCATCCCGGTGACCGGGCCGATCGCCAGCGCGATGCTGCCGGCGGCGCCGTAGAGGCCGAGGACCTCGCCGCGCCGGGCGGGCGGCGTGAGGTCGGCCACCATCGCGCTGGCCGCGGTCGGGTAGAGCCCCATGCCGGCGCCGTGGGCGAGCCGCACCGCCACCAGCCCCGCCGCGCCGGCGCTCCAGCCGTAGGCGAGCGAGGCGACGGTGAACACGAGCGCGCCGGCCAGCATGAACGGCCGCCGCCCGTAGCGGTCGGCCGCCCAGCCGGTGACCGGGCGCAGCAGCAGCGAGGTGATCGCGAACGAGGCCATGATGACGCCGACCGCGGCGTCGGAGGCGCCCAGCCGCCGCGCGTAGATCGGCAGCGCGGAGAGCAGCAGCAGGAACGACAGGAAGAACGCGAACGCGCTCAGCCAGAGGACGACGAACGGCCGCGCGATCACCTCGCGCGCGCGGGCGTCATGACATCAGGAACTCGCGCAGCAGCCGCTGGAAGACGGCGGGCTGGTCGCCCGGCACCGTGTGGCCGGCGCCGTCCACCACCGTCAGCCGCGCCGCCGGCAGCGCCTCGAGCATGCGCTTGGCGATCTCGTCGCTGAGGATGTCTGACTCGGCGCCGCGCACCACGAGGGTCGGGCAGTCGATCGCCCGCCACGCCGGCCAGAGGTCGGTCATCGGCCGCATGCGGCCCTGGCGGATCGCGTCGCGCAGCGCGCGGTCGTATTTCCAGGTGAGCCCACCGTCGGCCAGCGGCTTGAGGGCGTGCTGCACGCGGTGGCGCAGCATCGCGTCGGTGTAGCGCGGGTTGGCCGCGCGGATGTAGGCGACGCCCTCCTCGACGGTGGCGAAGCGCTCGGGGGCCATCGCCATCATCGTGCCCACGCGGGTGCGCCCGACCGGCGCGATCTCCGGCCCGATGTCCACGACGACGAGCCGCTCCACCCGGCCGGGGTGGCCGCCGGTGTAGTTGATGCCGACCAGTCCGCCCAGCGAGAGCCCGACCAAGCTGAAGCGACCCAGGCCGAGCGTGTCCACGAAGGCGGCGAGGTCGCCGGCCAGCGCGGGATTCGAGTAGTCGGCGTCGGGCGCGGGCTCGGAGTCGCCGTGGCCGCGCTGGTCGAGGGCGAGGACCCGGTAGCGCGCGGCCAGCAGCCGCGCCTCGTCGTCCCAGCTGCGGGCGTGGCCGGTGATGCCGTGCAGGAGGACGACGGCGGGACCGGCGGTCACGCCCCACTCCGTGTAGTGATAGCGCCGGCCGTGCAGGGCGACGGTGCGATCGGTGTGCATGACGCGATTGTAACGCTCTCTGTTACGATCCCGCTGATGATGGCGCACGCCGGACACGCTCACGCGCACGCGACGGCCGGCGCGCGGTCGCGTCCCCGGCTCGCGCTGACGCTGGCGCTGACCGGCGCCGTCTGCCTGATCGAGGTCGTCGCCGGCTTCTGGACGGGTAGCCTCGCGTTGCTGGCCGACGCCGTCCATATGCTGACCGACGCCGGTGGTCTCGCCCTGGCGCTCTTCGCCATCTGGGTCGCCGGCCGGCCGCCCACGCCGGCCAAGACCTACGGCTACTTTCGCGCGGAGATCCTGGCCGCGCTCGTCAACGCGCTGGTGCTGCTCGTGGTGGCGGGCGGCATCCTGACCGCGGCCTGGCAGCGCTGGTGGGCGCCGGCCGAGGTGCTGGCGGGGCCGATGGCGGTGGTGGCGGCGTTCGGCCTCGGCGTCAACCTCCTGTCGGCGGCGCTGCTCCACCAGGGCGCACGGGAGAGTCTCAACGTGCGCGCCGCCTACCTCGAGGTGGTGAGCGACGCGCTCAGCTCGGTGGCGACGCTCGCCGCCGCCGGCGTGGTGCTGCTCACCGGCTGGACCCGCGCCGACCCGCTCGCCAGCGCGGCGATCGCGCTCCTGATCGTGCCGCGCACGTGGACGCTGCTGCGCCAGGCGGTGAACGTGCTGCTGGAGGGGGTGCCGGCCCACCTCGAGCTGGGCGAGATCGAGGCCGCCATGCGGGCGGTCCCCGGCGTGCGCCGTGTGCACGACCTGCACGTGTGGACGCTGACCTCCGGACGCGAGGCGATGAGCGCGCACGTGGTGGTGGACGACGTGGGGCAGAGCGAGCGGCTGCTCGACGCGCTGCACGCCCTGCTGCACTCGCGCTTCGGCATCGACCACACCACCGTGCAGCTCGAGACCGAGCCGCCGACCGTGCTGCGGATCAAGAGCCCCGGCACCTAGCGGTATAGTGGAGGCCCCAAGGAGGCCCGAGCGCCATGAGCACCGTCCCGCTGACCGAGCGCGCCATCGTACTGCGCCCCGAGGACGACGTCGCCATCGCCAAGAGAGAGCTCGCCGCCGGCACGATCCTGGAGGACGGCGCCGCCCGCATCGAGATGCGCCAGGACGTCAAGCCCGGCCACAAGGTGGCGCGCCACGCGGTGGCGAGCGGGCAGCCGGTGCGGCGTTACGGGCAGGTGATCGGCTTCGCCACGCGTGACATCGCGGTCGGCGACCACGTGCACAGCCACAACCTCGACATCGGCGAGCTCTCCACGGACCGCTACGAGGTCGGCGTGGACGTCACGCCCGTGGAGTTCTACCCACCCGACCAGATGCGGTACTTCGACGGCTACAAGCGAGAGGACGGCAGGGTGGGGACCCGAAACTATGTGGCCATCATCTCCGGCGTCAACTGCTCCGCGAGCGTGAGCCAGTTCGTGAAGGACAAGTTTCGCGACGTGCAGCGCGAGTTCCCCAGCGTCGACGGCGTCATCGCGATCACGCACAAGTCCGGCTGCGGCACCAAGCTCTTCGGCGAGGACCACCTGGCCCTGCAGCGCGTGCTCGCCGGCTACGCCAAGCATCCCAACGTCGCCGCCTACATCGTGATCGGGCTGGGGTGCGAGGTGAACCAGGCGGCGGTGATGATCGACCGGCAGAAGATGTCGGCGCCCGGCCATCCCGAGCGCAAGCCGTTCCTCGTCAACATCCAGGAGGCGGGCGGCATCCGCAAGACCGTCGAGCGGGCGGCCGCCGAGGTCGCCAAGCTGCTGCCGATCGCCAACGCGGCGCGGCGCACGCGGCAGCCGGTGTCGGAGCTGACACTGGCGACGAACTGCGGCGGCTCCGACGGCAACTCGGGGATCACCGCCAACCCGGCGCTCGGCTGGGCGGTGGACGAGCTGGTCCGTTACGGCGGCACCGGCGTGCTGGCCGAGACCCCCGAGATCTACGGCGCCGAGCACCTGCTGATCCGGCGCGCGATCAACGAGGGCGTCGCCAAGAAGCTCATCGACCGCTACAAGTGGTGGGAGTGGTACTGCCGCGGCATCGAGGCGATGGACAACAACCCCGCGCCGGGCAACAAGGCGGGCGGCCTCACGACCGTCTTCGAGAAGTCGCTCGGCGGCGTCAGCAAGGGCGGCACCACCCCGATGATGGACGTGTTCCAGTACGGCGAGCCGATCAGCACGAAGGGCTTCGTGTTCATGGACACGCCCGGCCACGATCCCGTGTCCATCACGGGGCTCGTGGCGGGCGGCTGCAATCTCATCTGCTTCACGACGGGGCGGGGCTCGGTGTTCGGCTGCAAGCCGGTCCCCTCCATCAAGCTCGCGACCAACTCGCTGATGTACCGCCACATGCAGGAGGACATGGACGTCAACTGCGGCGTGATCCTCGAGGGCACGCCGCTGCCGGTGGTGGGCCGTCAGATCTTCGAGGAGATCGTCGCCGTCGCCTCGGGCAAGCGCTCCAAGAGCGAGCTCTCCGGCGTCGGCGAGGAGGAGTTCGCCCCCTGGATCATCGGCCCGGTGATGTGATGCACGCCCGGATCCTGTCGATCGAGACGCTCCCCGAGGAGCTGGACACGGCGATCGACCTCTATCGCCTGATCGTGGTGCCGGCCGCCCAGCGGCAGCCCGGGTTTCGCGGCCTGCTCTTCCTGACCGATCACGCCACCGGCGCCGTCCGCTCGATCACCCTGTGGGAGGGGCCCGAGGACAACTTCGACGAGGGGACCTACCAGTACATCCTGTCCTCGTTCAACGACCGGGTCACCATCAAGTCGTTCACCCGCGACGCCTACGAGGTGAGCGTCCGCGCCTGATCGGCGCCCAGCGGGGCGGTGGCGCGCGCCGCCGGCCCACGCGCGTCCAGCGCATCGGCGACGTGGCGGCCCGCCAGCCCCGACGCCGCGCCGGCCAGCGCTGCGAGCGCGACCGCCACCGCCGTCTCGCCGAGCGACGGCACGAGCGGGATGAACGCCGGCGCGCTGCTGGTGGACCACGCGTAGAGCGCGAGCAGCGTGACGCCGTACCCCAGGCCGGCGGCCGCCGGGCGCCGGCGCGGGTCGACCGCGCTCATCACCCCGGCCGCCGCCAGCGGGAGCAGCAGGCGCAGCCAGAGCGGCGTGATCGCCCCGTGGCTCCTGGCCCGGATCTCGGCGGCCTGCGCGATGGGCGAGGTCGGGTCCTGGCGGATCGCCTCGCCGATCACCGACACCGGCTGGAGCACGTCGAAGCCGGCCTGCGCGATGCGCTCGCCCGTCAGCGAGATCGCCAGCGCGAGGGCGACCACGAGCACCGGCGCCCAGCGCCGCTCGAGCGGCCGCGCCGCCGGCAGCAGCGCCAGCGGCAGCAGCAGCGCGCCCAGCAGGGCGAAGGCGTGAAAGGCCACGCCGCCGTGCGCGTAGGCGGTGAGCCACGCCGGCTCGAGCACCACGCGCACGCCGCCGTAGAGGAGGCTGCCGCTCAGCGCCAGCGCCGCCCACCGCGCGCGGCTACGCGCCGGGTAGACCTCCGTCGCCGCCAGCATCGTGCCGACCGTGTTCACCGCCGAGCCGAGCAGCCCGAGCAGGTGCGGCGGGCTCCACAGCGTGACGTCGAGGCCGAAGAGGCGGTGCCAGAGATCGTCGACCGGCGCGGCTAGGACCAGGAGCGCGAGGCCCCACGCGGCCAGGTGAAAGCCGCGCGTGCCCACCAGGCCGAGCACGCGGATCGTCCCCGGCCGCGGCCGCCCGCCCCGCGCGCGCCACGTCTCGAGCGCCAGCACGCCGAGCGTGACGACGAGGCCGGCGGTGACGCCGCCGTACATCATGAGATGGGGCGGGATCCAGAACGAGTCGCGCCCGATGCGCAGGTGCCACTGGATGTCCCAGGTGAGCCCCCACGCCCCGAGCAGCTTGCCGCCGACCAGGATCCAGACGACGGCGCGCAGCCAGCCGGGACTCACGACTGCACGACCGTCACGACGAGGCCGATCGAGGCCAGGACGTTGCCGACGCGCACGCACTCGGCCTCGGGGCCGACCTTCACGACGGCCTTGCCGGTGTTGTGGACTTGCCAGGCGATCTCCCACCCCTCGGTCTCGCTGCACGCGATCGCCTTCTGCAGCTGCTTCACGACCTGCTCGAAGGTGTGACAGTCGCAGTTGTGCAGGATGGTCATCCAGGGCGGGGCGACCGCGGTCTCCGTCCCGCCGATCTCCTCGACCTCGGGGGTCGGGAGCGTGCGCTCGGCCATGCCGAGAAGTTTAAGGGAATCGCCGAGCGGCTGCTGTGTTTCGCGGGCGCGGGGTCGGGGTCAGCCGGTGCCGACGGTCAGGAGCAGACCGGGCGTGGGCACGAGCCGCCGGGCGACCGGGTCGGCCGCCAGGCGCAACCCTTCGAGCGCGTAGGCGCCGAGCAGGGCGGGACTGCCGCGCTCGGCGAAGACGACGAGCGTCATCTCGGTCACGCCGCCGATCCGGATCCACGTGCGCCCGATCTCCCGCTCGACGTGCCGGCCATCAGCGAGGACGAAGCGATCGCGTGTGTGCGGGACGACGCCGAGGGCATCGAGCAGCGGCCGCGGCAGGCTCGTATAGGTCGCCCCGGTGTCGACCAGCGCGTCGACGGGCTCGAAGCGCTCGCCCGTCGGGTCGCCGACCTCGACCTGCACGCGAAATGTGCCCATACAGGCATCCATAGGACCGCCATTCACCCCGCGCGTCAAGTGTCGCAATGCGGAGACACTACCGCTTGCCGCCGACTTCCTTCAGCAGCTCGCGCGCGATCAGGAACTTCATGATCTCGTCGGAGCCGGCGCCGATGCGCATGAGCCGCGCGTTGCGGAAGATCTGCTGGACGGGGAAATCGCTCGTGTAGCCGACGCCGCCCAGCACCTGCATGGCGTGGTCCACGATCTTCCACACGTTCTCGGCGACGACCAGCTTGGTGACGGCCGACTCGCGCTGGGCCGGCACGCCCGCCTCGATCATCTTGGCGGTGCGGTAGGTGACCTGGCGGGCGGCGTCGAGGGCCGCGTACATCTCGGCCAGCTTGAACGACACCCCCTCGAACATCGCGATCGGCTGCTTGAACTGCACGCGCTTGGTCGAGTACTCGGCGGCGATCTCCAGGCAGCGGCGCGCGCCGCCCAGCGCGGCCATGCAGTAGGTCACCCGCTCGGTGTCCAGCTCGTCCATCAGCACGTGATAGCCGCCGTGGAGCGGGCCGAGCAGGCTGTCGCGGGGGACGTCCACGTCGTGGAGCTCGAGCCAGACGTTGTCGATGAGGTCGCCCATCAGCGCCTCGTCGATCTGGCGGCGGATCGTCACGCCCGGATGGTCCATCGGCACGATGAAGGTGGACATGCCCCGGTGCGGGTGCGCGCTCGTGTCGGTGATGGCGAACAGCGTCAGGTAGTCGGCGAGGCCGCCGCCGGTGATGAACCGCTTCTGGCCGTTGATGACCCAGCGGTCGCCGGTGAGGACGGCGCGCGTCTCCATGCGCGAGGTGTCGCTGCCGATCTGCGGCTCGGTGATGGCCAGCGCCGCCAGCTCCTCGCCGCGCAGCCGCGGCGGGATGTGCCGCCGCTTCTGCGCCTCGGTGCCGTAGCGCAGGATCGAGACGGTGCCGAGGGTGAGCGAGACGGAGCGCACCGTGTCGGCGGGATGGCCGGCGGCGGCGAGCTCCTCGTCCACCAGGCACTCCGCGACGACGCCGCGGCCGTTGCCGCCGTAGGCCTCGGGAAACAGCGCGCCGGTCATTCCGCCCTCGGCGAGCGTCTTCAGATACTCGCGGGCGAGCGTGCGCAGCCGCTCGCGGCGCTCGCGTCCCTCGAACTGCGCCTTGATCTCCTTCACCCGGCGGTGGGCGTCGGCCGCCCCCGGCGCGATCGCGCGCTGGGCGAAGGCGCGCGCCTGCTGCACCAGCGCCTGCTCCTCCTTCGTGTAGAGGAACGTCTGGCCGGCCGACACCGACCAGCCCGGCGGCATCGTCATGTCGCTCGCAGTGATCGCCCGGAAGGGGTCGGACTCGGTCATGCCGTGGCTCCCAGCGCGCCGGAGGCGCGCAGCGCGGCGACGCGCGCGGCGTCGTAGCCGAGCAGGTCGCGCAGGATCTCGTCGGTGTGCTCGCCGAGCGCCGGCGCCCGGGTGGGCGGCGCGACGCCGGCCGTCTTCACCGGCGAGGCGACCTCGCGCAGCGTGCCGAGGTGCGGGTGCTTGACCTCGACGATCATGTCGCGCGCGCGCACCTGCTCGTCGGCGAGCGCCTCGGCGATCGTGTTGACCGGCGCGCACGGCACGCGACCGCGCAGCCGGGCGAGCCAGTCGGCGGTCGTCCGCTCGGCGAAGCGCGCGGCCAGGATCGGCAGCAGCGCGTCCTTGTGGGCGAATCGCTCGGCGAACGTCGCGAACCGCGGGTCGCTCCCGACCTCGGCCAGCTCCAGCGCCTCGAGCAGGGCCTGCCAGAACTTCTCCTTGTTGCAGAAGACGACCAGCCAGCCGTCGCGCGTGCGGAAGTTCTGGGCGGGCACGAGCGACTGGTGGCCGGAGTCGGCGACGCGGGCCGGCTGCCAGTCGCGGTTCAGCGCCCAGATGGCGAAATAGGACAGCATGCTGACGGCGGTGTCGAGCAGCGAGATGTCGATGTCGCGCCCGGTTCCGGTGCGCTGCGCGTCCCAGAGGCCGGCGAGCAGCGCGGCCATCGACGCGTAGCCGCCGGCGAAGTCCACCACCGACACGCCGCACTTGCCGGGCGGCCCGTCCGGCTCGCCGGTCACCGTCATCCAGCCGGCGTACCCCTGGATCAGGTAGTCGAAGGCCGGCTCGCCCGCGCGCGGTCCGGTGGCGCCGAAGCCCGACAGCGAGCAGCACACCAGCGCGGGGTTGACGTCCCGGAGCGCCGCGTAGGTGAGCCCCAGCCGCGCCGGCAGGTCGCCGCGCAGGTTGTTGTAGACGGCGTGGCTGACGCGGGCGAGGTCGCGCAGCACCGCGCGCCCCTCGGGATGGGCGAGGTCGAGCGTGAGGGACTTCTTGCCGCGGTTGAACGACTGGAAGTAGAGCGAGTCGTCCTCGCCCGCCCACGGCCCGACGTGGCGCGCGACGTCGCCGCCCACGCGCGGGTCCTCGATCTTGATCACCTCGGCGCCGAGGTCGGCCAGCAGCTGGGTGCCGAACGGGCCGGCGCCGAACTGCGACACGGTGACCACGCGCAATCCGGCGAGCATCGGGCGGGTTGTTGGAGCGGGTGCCGCGCGGTCGGCTCGCGCCGTGGGTGGCCTGTTCGAGGAGCGTGTGGCTGCGTTCGCCTTACCGGTTGTTTTCAAGAGCCCGCTCGCCGAGCATCGGGTGGTTCTTCTTGGGGATGAGGGCTGTCCGGCGGAAGGTCATCACGCGCTCGCCGCGCTGGTTGGTCACGCGGGTCTCGACCGACACCGTGCCGCGGTCGCCGTGGCTCGACTCGCGCGTGGCCAGCACGGTGGACTCGGAGTAGATCGTGTCGCCGATGAAGGTCGGCGCGTCGTGGGTGATCTTTTCGATCTCGAGGTTGGCGATGGCCTTGCCGGAGACGTCGGCCACCGTCATGCCGATGCCGATCGAGAAGACGAGCGGCCCCAGCACGAGTCGCTGGCCGTGCGGGGTCATGGTGGCGGCGTAGTGGGCGTCGCTGTGCACGGGGTGCTGGTTCATCGTCAGTAGGGCGAACCACGTGCAGTCGGCCTCGGTGATCGTGCGTCCCGGCCAGTGGCGGATGACCTCGCCGACCGTGAACTCCTCGAGGTAGCGGCCGTAGGCCATCGGGTCAGGCCGCGCCGGTCAGCCGCGCCGCCAGCTCGGCGCGCAGCGTGTCGTCGTCGGCGGGCACGAACGACAGCCGGGCGGCGTCGCGATAGTACCGCTCGACCGGGAACTCGCTGACGTAGCCGTAGCCGCCGTGGATGCGCATGGACTCGAGCGTCGCGCGCATCGCGGTGGCGCCGGCCTGCAGCCGCGCCATCGCGGCCTCGGCGGGATCGGGGCGCTCGCGCCCGGCCGCGTGCTCGGTCAGCAGGCGCGCGGCGGTGATGGCGGTCGCCATGTCGGCCAGCTTGAGCTGCACCGCCTGGTGCTGGCAGAGCGGCTTGCCGAAGGTCGAGCGCTGCTGCGAGTAGCGCAGCGCCGCCTCGAAGGCGGCCTGGGCGAGGCCGACCGCGACGGCGGCCGTCGCGATCGAGGCGAACGCCGCCGTTGCCCCGCCGTCGTCGAGCACGAGGGCGGGGCGCGCGCCGTCGAGGATCAGCGGGCAGGGGTCGAGGCCGCGGCCGCCGAGCGGCGCCTCCGGCGGCCCCACCGTGAGGCCGGCGGCGCCGCGCTCGACCAGCGCCAGCCGCGGGCGCCCGTCGTCGCCCCGCGCGCGCAGGAGGAAGCAGTCCGCGCGGGGCGCGTTGTCGGCGAGCGCGGTGACGCCGCTCAGCGCCGCCGCCCCGGTCATGCGCACGTCGCCGCCGAGCACGCACGTGCCGATCCGCTCGCCGCGCGTGAGCGCGGGCAGCCGCGCCTCGCGCTCGGCGGCCGGCGCGAAGCGGTCGAGCGCCCACGCGCAGGTGAGGTGGCCGGCCACCGCGGCGGCCACCGTCGTCCAGCCGCGCCCCAGCTCCTCCAGCAGCATGGCCAGCGCAGCGCCGTCGAGGCCGAGGCCGCCGTAGCGCGGATCCACCGGGGCGCCGAGCACGCCGAGCTCGGCCAGCTCCGCCACGATCGCCGCCGGGTAGCGGCCCGCCGCGTCGTGCTCGGCGGCCACCGGGATCACCGACTTCTCGACGAACTGCCGCACGGCCAGCACCATCTGGCGCCGCTCGTCCGGCTCGCCCTCGCGCGAGGTGAGCGCGCCCAGCCGCTCGCCGTGGCGGTCGACGAGCTGGCGGGCGATGAGCGTGCGCTGGATCTCGTTGGTGCCCTCGCCGATGATCATCAGTGGGGTGTCGCGGTAGTGCCGCTCGACCTCCAGCCGCGCCAGCGTGCCGGCCTCGCCGTGCACGCGCATCGCCGTCACCGCCGCCTCGTGGGCGGTCTCCGAGGCGAACAGCTTGGCCATGCCGGCCTCGAGGTCGCAGCGCTCGCGCCGATCCTTCATGCCGGCCGCCCAGTAGGTGACCAGGCGCGCCGCCGCCACGCCGGTGGCGAGGTCGGCCAGCGCGGGCGGCGCCCCGCCGCGCGCGCGCGCGCCCGCCAGCGCGGCGTCGAGCGCGGCCTGCGCCACGCCGACGCAGCGGGCGGCGATGTTGATCCGCCCGGTCTCGAGGCCGCTCATCACCTGGGCGAAGCCGCGCCCCTCGACGCCGCCCACCAGGTTGGCGGCGGGGACCGCGTGGTCCTCGAAGAGCAGCTCGACGGTGTCCACACCCTTGTAGCCGAGCTTGGCCAGGGACTTCACCACGCGCAGGCCGGGCGCCCCCTTCTCGACGACGAAGCACGACATGCCGCGGTGGCGCGGCTGCGCGCGCGGATCGGTGACCGCGAGCAGGGCGAAGGTGTTGCCCTCACGGCCGTTGGTGATGAACATCTTGCTGCCGTTGACGACGTAGCGGTCGCCGTCGCGCCGCGCGGTGGTGCGGATCGCCTGCACGTCGGAGCCGGCGTGCGGCTCGGTGAGGCAGAGACCGCCGCGGGCGTCGCCGGCGGCGAGGCGGGGCAGGAGCCGCCCGCGCTGCTCGTCGGTGCCGTGGTGCAGCACGATCAGCGCGGCCATCGTGTGGCTGTTGAGGACGCCGGCCAGCGACATCCAGCCGCGGCAGAGCTCCTCGATCACCCGCGCGTAGGTCGTGACGTCGAGGCCGAGGCCGCCGTGCTCGGCCGGCACCAGCGCGCCGAAGAGGCCGAGCGCGCGCATGCGGGCGACGAGCGCGTGCGGATAGGTGTCGGCATGCTCGAGGGCGGCCGCGACCGGCCGCACCTCGTCGTCCACGAAGCGGCGCACGGCGGCGACGATCGGCGGAGTCATCGCGAGGGCGATAGTACAATGAAAGGCGCGGATGCCCCTCGACCACGTCTTCCTTCTGCTGCAGTCCTGGCTCGACCGGCTCGTGCGACGGCTGCGGCTGGGGCGGGCGCCGGCGCGAGGCCGCCGCCGGCTCCTCGTGGTGCAGATCGACGGCCTCTCGCGCGCGGTCCTCGAGCGCGCGCTGGCCGAGCGGCGCATGCCGTTTCTGCGCCGGCTGCTCGAGCGGGGCGGCCACCAGCTGCACCCGATGTCGGTGGGACTGCCGACCTCCACGCCCGCCTTCCAGATGGCCGCCATGTACGGGGTGCGCCCCGACATCCCGGGCTTTCACTATCACGACAAGCGGCGGCGCGCCGACGTCTACTTCCCGCGCGGCGGCGACGCCGCCGGCGTCGAGGCCGCCCACGCCGGCGGCCGGCGCGGCATCGTCGCCGGCGGCAGCACCTACGGGTGCGTGTTCACCGGCGGCGCCGTCAACAACCTGTTCAGTTTCGCGCGGCTCAAGCGCCCCTCGGGCGACGGGCTGCTCGCGACGGCGTCGTCGGTCGTGATCCTGTCCTGGGTCGCCGTCAAGAGCGCGGTGGTGTCGGCGATCGCGATCGTGCGCGCGCTCCTCGGCTTCGTGGCGGATCCCGTCGCCGCCCCGCGCGGCTGGAAGCTGCTGTCCATCAAGATCGGCATCTCGGTGTGGGTGCGCGAGCTGTTCACGCTGTCGGTCGCCCGCGACCTCTACAACGGCGTGCCGGCGGTGTACGTGAACTACCTCGACTACGACGTCGTCGCCCACGCCTACGGGCCGCGCGACCGGCGCGCGCTGCGCGCGCTGCGGGGGGTGGACGAGTCCCTCCACGAGCTGTGGCGCACGGTGCGCCGGGTGCCCGAGCACCGGTACGACGTGTACGTCCTCTCCGATCACGGCCAGGCCCACTGCACGCCGTTCGAGCGGCTGAACGGCGGTCGCCGGCTGGAGCGGCTGCTGTTCGAGGATTTTCTGACGCCGGCGGGCGCGCGCGAGGTGGGGCCGGCGCGGCCGCCCCGGCGGCGGGTGGCCGGCGGGCTCCGGGCCATCCGTGCCGGCCGCGCCCCCGGCATCGTGCAGCGCTTCGTCAACTACCTGGAGGACGACTTCCCGTGGCTGCTCGGCGAGCTGAAGGACGCGCGCGAGCAGGGCGGCGTGCGGGTGATCGCCGCGGGGCCCAACGCCTTCGTCTACTTCCTCGACGAGCGCGAGCCGCTCGGCATCGAGGGGATCGAGGCGCGCTTCCCCGGCCTCGCCCGCGACCTCACCCGCGCGCGCGGGATCGGCTTCGTGCTGGCGCGCGCGGCCGGCGGCCCGGTCTGCTTCTGGCGCGGCCGGCGGTACGGCCTCGACGAGCTGGGGGCGGGACCGTTCGGCGGCCGCGCCGACCTCGACCTGATCGTGCGCGGGATCGCCGACCTGATGGCGATGCCGAGCGCCGGCGACCTCGTCATCTACGGCCTCGAGGCGGCCGCCGGCCACGTGTCGTTCGTCGCCGAGACGGGCGCGCACGCCGGCACGACCGCGGAGGAGATGCAGACGTTCGTGGTGGCGCCGCCCGGCATCGCGCTGCCCGCCCCCCTCACGCACCCGCTGCAGCTCTACCCGCACTTCGTCGGCTACCAGGACGCGGCGTGACCCCGCTCGTCGTCGCCAGCTACAACATCCACCGCGGCGTCGGTCTCGACCGGCGGCTCGACGTCGACCGCATCGCCCGCGTCATCGGCGAGATCGGTCCCGACCTCGTCGGGCTGCAGGAGGTCGTGCGCGAGGACGGCACCGCCCACGCCGACCAGGCGCTCTACCTCGGGGCGCGGCTGGACATGACCGTGGTGATGGGCGAGACGCGCCGCTGGGGCAGCGGGACCTACGGCAACGCCGTTCTCACGCGGCTGCCGGTGCTGGGCACGCTGCGCTGCGACCTCTCCTTCCACGGCCGCGAGCCGCGCGGCTGCCTGCGCGTGGACGTCGGCGTGGACGCGGCCGCGCTGCACGTGTTCAACTGCCACTTCGGCCTGGCCTTTCGCGAGCGGCGCGCGCAGCTCGCGCTGCTGCACGGCTTCCTCAAGGCCGCCGACTGTGCGGGGCCGCGCCTGCTGCTGGGCGATTTCAACGAGTGGCACCCCGGGCCGGTGACGCGCGGCCTCCGGCGCGAGTTCTCCTCGCCCATGCGCCGCATGCGCCGCACCCATCCGGCCTGGCTCCCGCTCTTCCGCCTGGACCGCATCTACTGGGACGTGGAGCTGCAGGGCGAGGAGTTCCACGTGCATGGCAGCCGCCTGGCCCGTGTCGCCTCCGATCACCTGCCGGTCGTCGCGCGCCTGCGCGTACGCCCGCGCGCCCTCGCCATACCCTACGTCACCGGCGACGCGCTGCCGCCGGCCGAATAGCCACGGCCACGGACCTCCCGCCGCCGGACCCCGCGCCGCTCATCCCGCCGGACGTCGCGCCGTCCGCGCCGGCCCCGCGCGCCTCGCGTCTGGTCACGCTGCTGGCGGCGGGCGTGCTGCTCGGGTTCGCGGCGTTCGTCTACCACCTGCACGTCAGCGAGCCCCGACTGGGGGGCATGGCGGATCCCGAGCGCGCGCTGGCCCTCGTGGTCGGGCGCACGCTCGACGTGGAGACGGCGCTGGCGGCGGCGCCGGCGTGGGAGCGGCGACTCTACGGCCTCACGCTGAGCGAGTCGGGGCGCGAGATGGCTCAGGCGATCGCCTGGTACGAGGAGCTCGCCGACTTCTCGCTGGCGCCCGGCGTGGACCTCCGCCTGGCCATCCTGCGCGGCGAGGCGTGGCGTCGCGCGCCGCTCGCCCGCGCGCTGGGCGAGTGGGAGGCGCGCGGCGAGCCGCTCGCCGCCTACGCGGCTGTCGTCACCGCCGCCTACCTCGACGGCGACCACGTCGAGGGCACCGACGTCGAGTCGGCGCTCGCCGCGCTGGGTCAGGGCTGGTTCGCCGACGTGCTGGCGCTGCGGCTGGCCGTGCGCCTGGACGAGCCCGGCCTCGGCGAGGCCGCCCGCCGCTCGATCGTGGCGCGCGCCGGGCCGCTGCTCTGGCGGCTGCGCGCGCTGACCCTGCTCGACCTCGCCCTCCTCGCGGTGGGTGTCGCCGCCTTTCTGGCGTGGCGTCGCCGCCCGCTCGAGGCGCGCCGGGCGGGTGGCGCGCCGCTGCCGCCGCCGTGGCCGCTCGGCCGCGGCGTGGTCGCGCTCGTGCGCGGCGGCGCGCTCTCCGCGCTCGCCCTCGTCGCGCTGCTCGCCGGCCACGAGTGGCTGGCCGAGCGTCCGCTGCTCGCCGACGCGCTCGCCGGGCCCGCCATGTACCTGCCGGTGGTGCTGCTCGCGTGGCGCACGCTGCTGGCGCCGGCCGGCGTCGGCCCGGCGGCGGCGTTCGGCCTCATACCGCGGGCGGGGGAGTGGCGGCCGGCGCTGCTGATGACGGCAGCGCTGACGGGCGCCGGCGTGGTGCTCGATCTGGTACTGGGGCTGCTCGGCGGCTGGCTCGCCCTCGACTCGCACTGGTCCGAGTGGTTCGACGCCGACCTGGCCTGGGGCCCGACCTTCGCGGTGGCGCTGACGCTGCTCGCGACGGTGGTGGTGGCGCCGCTGTTCGAGGAGGTGATCTTCCGCGGCCTCCTCTTCGGCTCGCTGCGGGGACGGCTCGGCCCGTGGCCCGCCGCCGTGCTCAGCGCGCTGCTCTTCGGCCTCGCCCACGGCTACGGGGCGACCGGGTTCGCCAGCGTGTTCGTGTCGGGCGTGCTGTGGGCGTGGGCCTACGAGCGCACGGGCAGCCTGCTGCCCGCCATCGCCGCCCACGCGCTGAACAACGCCGCCGTGGGCGTCACGCTCCTCTGGCTGCTTCGCTGACGCTCTATACGGTCTTGGCCAGCTCGAGGGCGGCGCCCAGCAGCGTGTTGGCGCCGTGCTCGATGTCGTCCATCGCGGTGAACTCCTCCTCGCAGTGGCTGCGGCCGCCGCGCGAGGGGACGAAGACCATGCCGGTGGGGCCGATCGCGGCCATGTACTGCGCGTCGTGGCCGGCGCCGGAGAGGATGCGGCGGTGGCCGGCGCCGGTGGCGCGGGCGGCGCGCTCGACGGCGTCCACCACCTCGCGGTGGAACGGCGTGAAGGGCACGCGCCAGTAGTGGTCGAGCTCGTAGCGCACGCCCTCGCCGGCGCAGGCGTCGCGCACGACGCGGTCGAGGATCGGCAGCGCGCGGTCGAGGGTGGCGTCGTTCGGATCGCGCATGTCGATGGACAGCGTGACCGTGCCGGGGATGGCATTGACGATGTTCGGGCTCACCGTGAGGTTGCCGACGGTGGTCACGAGGTCGCCGCCCAGCTCGCGGGCGATGCCGCGCACGCCGGTGACGACCGCGGCCGCCGCCACCAGCGCGTCGTGGCGGATGCGCATGGGGGTGGGCCCGGCGTGGTCCTGCACGCCGTGGATGGTGAGGCGCGACCACGAGATCGCCACGATGCCCTCCACCACGCCGACCGACAGCTTCTCCTCCTCCAGCTGCGGCCCCTGCTCGATGTGCAGCTCGAGGTAGGCGCGCAGCGGGCGCGGCACGCACGGCTCGGCGCCCAGGTAGCCGATGCGCTCGAGCTCGTCCACCAGCCGCAGGCCGTCCTTGTCGCGGGCGTTGTAGGCGTCCTCGAGGGCGATCTTGCCGGCCATGACGCCGCTGGCGATCATCGCCGGCTGGAAGCGCGCCCCCTCCTCGTTGGTGAAGATCGCCAGCGTCACCGGGTGGCGCGTGCGGGCGCGCGCGTCGTCGAGCGTGCGGATCACCTCGAGCGCGCAGAGGACGCCGAGCTGGCCGTCGTACCGCCCGCCGGTCGGCACCGAGTCCACGTGCGAGCCCATCATCACCGGCGGCCGGCCGGCCTCGCCGGCGCGCTCGCCGAAGATGTTGCCCATCTGGTCCACGCTCACGCGCAGCCCGGCCTCGCGCATCCAGCGCACCATGAGGTCGCGGCCGCGCCGGTCGTCGTCGCTCAGCGCCAGCCGGGTGAGCCCGCCGCGCTCGGTCGCGCCGATTTGGCCGAGCTCCTCGATCGTCTGCTCCAGGCGCTGGCGGTCGATCCTCATGTCGCCTCCCCGACCAGATTGTAGAACCACACAACTTTATTGACCAATCCCGTGTGGGGCTCCTATGCTGAGCGGGGTGCGCCGCCCACCGCCGGGGGCGCATCCCCGGGCGCCCCGGCGGGCACACTGGAGGACGTACGGTGAAGGGTCGCACACTCGCGCTCGGGCTCGCTCTCGCCGTGCTGACGGCCGCGGGCGCGCGCGCCGCCGACGCGCCGCGCGCCGAGTTGCCCGTCTACACGCCCGGCGACCGGTGGATCCGCACCGACGGCATGTTCGAGATGGTGCGTGTCGAGGACGGCCTGTACGTCTTCGCGAGCCCGGGCCGTGAGGTCCGGCTCAGCCGCACCCTCGGGCTGGCCCGCCTGCAGCGCGGCACGTCGCTGCACGAGTTCTCGCCGGCGTTCGAGCTGAAATGGCCGCTGCGGGTCGGCCAGCGGACGAGCACCGGCGGGACGTGGACCATGCCGCCCCGTCCGGGCGCGGGGGAATCCCGGCCGACGCAGGTCTCCGCGACGTTCTTCTCCCACGTCGAGGCGGTGGAGGACGTGCCGCTGCGCGCGGGCACCGTGACGGCCTTCCGCATCAAGTTCGTCGCGCGCGCCGAGCGCCCGGGACGGGGGGTCGCGTTCGAGCTCTGGTACGCCCCCGAGCTGCGCCAGTACGTGAAGGGCGCCAGCCCCGTTCCGATGGGCAACTGGGAGGCCGTCGCGTTCGACCGGCCGCCGGCGGCCCCGTTCGAGATCGCCGTGGACGAGCCGCGTGACCAGTCGCGGGTGGTCGAGGAGAGCCAGCCGGTCAGCGTCCGGGTCCACTCGGCCAAGGGCGTGAGCCGCGTCACGCTGAGCGTGAACGGCACGCAGGTCGCGGCGCGCGACGAGCCGGCGCCCAGCCGCGAGGTGACGCTGCGCCAGCCGGTGCGGCTGCGCGAGGGACGCAACGTGGTGCTCGTGACGGCGACCGAGGCCGACGGCACCAGTCGCCAGGAGTCGCGCGTCGTCACCTTCGAGCGCCCCGCGCCCGTCGTCGCCTCGGCCGCCTCGGCCGCCGCGCCGCCGGCGACCGCCGCCGCGCCGGCCGTGACCACCCGCGCCATCCCGCCGCCGGCGGCCGCGCCGGCGCCGCCGCCGCTGACGGTCACGCTGAGCTCGCCGGCCGACCGGCTCCGCGTCGAGCAGGACGCGATCGCCCTGGCCGGCGTCGTCGCCGGCGGCCGCGGCGTCGCGCGCGTGACGGTGACGCTGAACGGCGCCGAGGTCACCAAGCGCGAGGAGGCGCCGCCGGCCCGGGCGGTGCCGCTCAACATGCCGATCACCCTGCGCGAGGGGCAGAACACGCTCGTCGTGACGGCGATCGACGCGGACGGGGCGGTGCAGCAGGAGGTGCGGGCGGTGGAGTACGCGCGTCCGGCGCCGCTGAGCGTCGCGGTCCGGTACCCCGAGGACCGGGCGCGCGTCAGCGAGGAGTCGAGCGTGGTCGCCGCGGTCGTCACCTCGAGCAAGGGCGTCGCGCGCGTCACCGTCGCGCTCAACGGCGCCGAGGTCGCCCGGCAGGTCGAGCGCACGCCGCAGACCTCGGTCGTGGTCAGCACGCCGATCACGCTGCGCGCGGGCGCCAACGCGGTCGTCGTCAGCGCGACCGACACCGCCGGCAGCACGCGCCAGGAGATCCGGACCATCACCTACGACCCGCCCAAGGTCGCCGCCGCGACGCCGCCCCCGGCGGCGGCCCCGCCGCCCCCCGTGCCCTCGCGCAACCAGTGGGCCGTCGTGATCGGCGTCGGCAGCTACGAGAGCCCGGCGATCCCGCACCTGCGCTACACGGTGCCGGACGCGGAGGCGATCTACGAGACGCTGGTCGGGCCGGCCGGCTTCAAGAAGGACAACGTCCTGCTCCTGACCGACCGCAGCGAGCGCAAGCCCACGCTGAGGAACATCAAGTGGGCGCTCGGCACGTTCCTCGGCCGCTCGGCCCAGAAGGACGACACCGTGCTGATCTTCTTCGCCGGCCACGGGGCGCCGGAGGTGGATACGCGCGGGATCGAGCGCGACGGGCTGGCCAAGTACCTGATTCCCAGCGACGCCGACATCGACGACCTGTACTCGACGGCGTTGCCGATGGACGAGCTGCAGACGATCTTCGGCCGGATCGAGGCCGAGCGGGTCGTGATGTTCCTCGACGCCTGCTACAGCGGCGCCGCCGGCGGCCGGACGTTCGCGGCCAAGAAGACGCGCGCCGGCACGGTCGACGATCTGTTCCTCGAGCGGCTGACGCGCTCCAAGGGGCGCGCCATCGTCACCGCCTCGCGCCCGTCGGAGGTGTCCATCGAGCTGCCCGAGCTCGGCCACGGCATCTTCACGTACTACCTGATCAACGGGCTCAAGGGCGCCGCCGACCTCGACCGCGACGGCATCGTCAATCTGCAGGAGCTCTACCAGTACGTCGAGCAGCAGGTGTCGAGCAAGTCGCGCTCGGTCGGCGGCAACCAGCACCCGGTGATGAAGGGCGAGATGGAAGGCGTGCTGCCGCTGGTGAAGGTCGGCGGCAAGTGAGCCCGGTCCGCCGGCCGGCGCTCGTCGCGCTCGGCCTGCTGCTGGCCCTCGCCGCGCTGCCGTCCGGCGCCGGCGCCCAGCCGGCGCGCGCCGAGCGGCCGACCTACGCGGTCGGCGACATCTGGGCGCTGGCCGACGCGACCTACCGGCTGGCGCGGATCGAGCGCGGCGTCTACGTCTTCACCGCCGACGGCAAGCGCGAGATCCGGCTCACGCGCGACCTGGGGATCACCTACGCCCGCCGCGGCGACGAGTACGTGGAGATCGAGCCGGGCCCGCGCGTGACGTGGCCGCTCGAGGTCGGCAAGTGGGGGAGCCAGCCGGTGGTGGTCCACGTGCCGCTCGGCGCGGTGGACGGGTGGCTGACCTGGCGCGTGGAGGCCCGCGAGTCGGTCACCGCGGGCGGGCGCCCGGTCGAGGCGTTTCGCGTCCGCTATGCCGTCGATTCGCAGCGGCCGGGCGATCTCCGCGCGATCCTGAGCGACCTCGGCCGGCAGATCACGTTCGGCGTCACGCTGTGGTACGCGCCCGACGCGCAGCGGATCGTGAAGGCGGACTCGGGCAAGAACGTGTTCACGTTCGAGATCGCGGGCGGCTCGACGGCCGTCGCCCAGGCGCCACCCCCTGCCGCGCCCGCGCCCGCGCCCGCCGCGCCCGCGCCGCTGCCGCCGGCCCCCGCGCCGAAGGCGCCGGTGACGCCCGCGCCCGTTCGTCCCACGCCGCCGCCGGCGGCCGCCGCGCCCGCCCCCGCCTCGGCCGCGCTGGTCGTGAGCCTCTCGAGCCCGGGCGACCAGGAGCGCTTCGATCGCGACACCGTATCGCTGGCCGGGCTGGTGACGAGCGGGCGCGGCGTGAGCAACGTCGTCGTCACCCTCAACGGCGCCGAGGTCACCCGGATCGCCGAGAAGGCGCCGCGGCCGGGCGTGTCGCTCGCCGCGTCGCTGAAGCTGCGCGAGGGCCCCAACCTCCTCGTCGTGGCCGCCACCGACGCCGACGGCGTCGTCCGCCAGGAGGTGCGCACGGTCCACTACGAGAAGGCGACGCCGCTGACGATCAGCGTCCGCCACCCGGCCGACGGCATCCGCGTCACCGAGGCGGAGACGGTGGTGGCGGCGGTGGTGACCTCCAGCCGCGGCGTCGGCAGCGTGACCGTGACGCTGAACGGGACCGAGGTGGTGCGCCAGAAGGAGGCCACGCCGCCGCGCTCGATGGTGGTGACGGCGCCGGTGACGCTGCACGAGGGCGGCAACACGATCGTGCTCACCGCCCGCGAGGCCGACGGCACCATCCGCCAGGAGGTGCGCACCGTCACGCTCGAGCGGACGGCCGCCGCCCGGGCGGTCCCCGAGCCGCCGCCGCCCGCCCGGGACGCGTGGGCCGTCGTCATCGGTGTCGGGCGCTACGAGAGCAGCGGGATCCCGTACCTCAAGTACTCGGTGGCGGACGCCGACGCGATGTACGACGTGCTGACGACCACCGGCGGCTTCCGGAAGGAGAACGTGATCCTCCTGACCGACCGCACGGAGCGCAAGCCGACGCTGCGCAACATCAAGTACGCGCTCGGCACGTTCCTGGCCCGCTCGGCGCGCAAGGACGACACGGTGGTCGTCTTCTTCGCCGGCCACGGGGCGCCCGAGGTGGACCCGCGCGGCATCGAGCGCGACGGGCTCGCCAAGTACCTGATCCCGAGCGACGCCGACCCCGACGACCTGTTCTCGACCGCGCTGCCGATGGACGATCTGCAGACGATCTTCGGCCGCATCGAGGCCGAGCGGGTCGTGATGTTCCTCGACGCCTGCTACAGCGGCGCCGCCGGCGGCCGTACCTTCGCCTCGAAGAAGACGCGCGCGGGCACGGTGGACGACCTCTTCCTCGAGCGGCTGACGCGCTCCAAGGGGCGCGCCATCGTCACCGCCGCGCGGCCGGCCGAGGTCTCGATCGAGCTCCCCGAGCTCGGCCACGGCATCTTCACCTACTTCCTCACGGAGGGATTGAAGGGCGCCGCCGATCTCAACCGCGACGGCATCGTGAGCCTGCAAGAGCTGTACGAGTACGTCGAGCAGCAGGTGAGCCGCAAGTCGCGCGCGGTCGGCGGCAACCAGCACCCGCTGATGAAGGGCGAGCTCGAGGGCGTCCTGCCGCTCACCAAGGTGCGCGCCCGCTAGCGCCATGGCGGCCAGCCTCGGAGGGGGGACGTGGTGGCAGGCGCGGCGCGGGCGGCTGCTGCAGATGTGGGCGGTGGGGCTAGCGGTGAGCGTGCTCGTCACGGCGGCCTCCTCGCTCGGCTACCTGGAGGGGTGGCAGGCCAGCGCGCTCGACCTGCTGCAGCGGCTGCAGGGCCGCCAGCGTCCGTACGACGTGGTCGTCGTCGCCATCGACGAGAAGGCCTTCGAGGGGTTCGGCGGCCGCTCGCCGATCCCGCGCGACTACCTGGCCCGCGTCGTCCGCGGCATCGCCAAGAGCGGCGCGGGCGTCCTCGCGGTGGACATCCGCTTCGACACGCCGACCACCCCGGCGGCCGACGCCGCGCTGGCGGCGGCGATCCGCGACTTCGCCGACGACGGGCTGAGCCGCGTCGTGCTGCTCGGTCCGCTGGGCGCCCACGCCGGTCCGCTCGGCGCCGCCGCGCTCGGCCGGTCGGTGATGCTGGCCTCACCGAACGTCCTTCAGGATGCCGATCACCTGATCCGCCGCGTGGAGCCCGTGATCCCCGACCCCGACGGCCGCCCGCTGCCGACGCTGGCGCTGGCCGCCGCCGCGCGGCTCGGCGGGCTCGACGGCAAGGCGCTCGCCGACGCGCTGGCCGCCCGCCGGCCGCTGCCGCTGCCGCGGGCTCACGGCATCCGGCTGGAGCGCGCCGGCTCGCCGGAGGTGGCGATCCACGGCGGCGTCTCGTGGCCGATCAACTACGTCGGGCCCCCTGGCAGCTTCCTCACGCTGTCCAGCGACACCTTCGCCGCGCTGGGCGACCCGGGCAGCGGCGAGCCGGACGCCAACAATCCGCTGCGCGGCAACGTCGTCCTGCTCGGCGGCACGTTCGAGGCCGGACGCGACTCCTACCTCACGCCCCACGGGCTGATGCCGGGGGTGGAGGTGCACGCCAACGTCGCCCACATGCTCAACACGCGGCGGTTCATCCAGCCCTCGAACTGGCTGGTGGCGGGCGCCGTCAACGTCGCCGTCGTGCTGCTGGCCGGGGTGGTGCTGACGATGGTGCGCCCGCTCATCGGCACGCTGCTCTGCGTGGGTGGCGCGCTGGTGGTGGGGGTGCCGGCCGCGCTGTGGGCCTTCGACCGCGGCGGCTACTGGATCGACTTCGTGCTGCCGGTGGTCGCGACCTCGCTGATGGGGCTCGGCAGCGACGCGCTCGACCGCCGCCGGTTCCGCGACTCCTTCGCGCGCTACCTCTCGCGCGACGTCCTGGCCCAGGTCCTGGCCGACGCGCCGAGCCTGCAGGGGGAGTACCGCGAGGTGTCCATCCTGTTCTCCGACCTGCGCGGTTTCACGACGCTGTCGGAGCAGATGGAGCCGGCGCGTATCGCCGCCCACCTCAACGAGTACTTCGACGCGATGACGGCGGCGATCTTCAAGCACCGGGGGATGATCAACGACTTCGTGGGCGACGCCGTCATGGCGGTGTTCGGCGCGCCGGTGAGCGATCCCGATCACGCCTGGAACGCCGTGCAGAGCGCGCTCGACATGGACCGCGCGCTCGCCGAGCTGAATCAGCGCTGGAAGACCGCCGGGCTGCCCGAGCTGCGCATGGGCATCGGCATCCACACCGGCCGGGTCTTCGCCGGCAACGTGGGCGGGCGCGATAGGATGAAGTACACCGTGATCGGCGACCCGGTGAACGTCGCCTCGCGCGTCGAGGGGCTCAACAAGGAGCTGGCGACGACGCTGCTGGTCACCGAGGAGACCCGGGCGGCCGTCGGCGACCGCGTGCGAGTGCGCGACTGCGGGCCGATCGCGGTCAAGGGACGGGTGGAGAAGGTGCGTATCTTCGAGGTGCTGACCGACGGGAGGGAGCGGACATGAAGGCAGCAGTGAGCGCGGCGATCGTCGCCGTCGCCGTCGTCGTTCTGACCACGGCCGCGGCGTGGGCCCAGGAGCCCCTGGCGGTGCTGACCGAGATCCAGCTCAAGCGCGGCAAGGTCGAGGTCAAGGGGGCCGCCGACGCCGACTGGCAGACGCCCAAGCCGCTGCTCTCGCTGAAGGCGGGCGATCAGGTGCGCGTGTCGGGCGAGGGGCGGGTGGTGCTGGTCTTCACCGGCGGCCGTGGCACCCAGCTGGTCACGCAGGCCAACTCGCCGTTCACGGTCCAGGCCCAGCCCGGCGACGGCGTGAGCGACCGCGCCCGGTCCATCCTCGGCAACGTCACCAACTTCCTGCTCGGCGCGCAGAAGGAGAAGACGTACCAGTCGCTGTCGGTGCGCAGCGTGCGCGTGCTGCCGCCCATCATCCTGGCGCCGCGCGACACCAAGGTGCTGCCCGGTGCGCTCGGCTTCGAGTGGGCGGGCTCCGACCGGCTGAAGTACCGCGTGCGCCTGCTGGGGCCGCAGGGCAACGTGCTGTGGGAGCAGGCCGACCTCGAGCGGCGCCCGCTCGCGTATCCGTCGAGCGCGCCGGCCCTCTCGCCGGGCACGCGCTACACGTGGGAGCTGGAGACGCGCGAGCACCCCGTGCAGCGGGCGACGTTCGACGTCGCCCCGGCCGCCGACGGCGCCCGGGTGAAGGACGCGCTTGGCGCGCTGTCGCCCGCCAACGCCAAGGGCTACCCGCCGGCGACGCTCTCGCTGATGCGGGCCGGCCTTCTCTTCCAGGAGGGGCTCTACGCCGACGCGCGCAGCGAGCTGGCGGCGGCGATCAAGAGCAATCCGGACGAGCCGACGCTGCACCTGCTGCTCGGCCACGTCTACGACCGCACCGGCCTCAAGCAGCTCGCGGCCGGCGAGTTCGACGAGGCGGAGGCGCTCTCCGCGCCCCGGGACTAGCCCCGCCGGGTCTCCCGACGATCGTGTCCGGTGGACGCCTCCGGCTCGCTGGCGGTGACGCGGTTCGAGCCGCCGGCCGAGGCGGTGGCCCAGGCGATCGCGCTGACGCGCGCGGCCTCGATCGATGTGGGCGGCGTCGAGTACCTGGTCAGCCGGGCGGACGGACGCATCTATTTCTACGACGTCAACGCGACCTCGAACTTCGTCGCCGACGCGCCGGCCGTGCTGGGCTTCGACCCGTTCCAGCCGTTCGTGGACTACATCGAGCGCGTCGCGGTCGAGGGGAAGGCGCACCACCCCGGGGCGGCGCGTGGTTTAGACTGACGGGGTGAGCGACGACCACGGCCATCGCTTTCTCTCGCCGGCGACCATGCGCTTCTGCCCGCTGTGCGCGACCGCGCTCACGCGGGGGCCGGTGCCACCCGACCAGCGCGAGCAGGCGTTGTGCCCGACGTGCGGCTTCGTCTTCTATCTCAATCCCAAGGTGGTGGCCGGCACCATCCCCGAGCAGGACGGCCGCGTCCTCCTCACGCGCCGCTCGATCCATCCCGGCTACGGGCTGTGGACGTTTCCGGGCGGGTTCGTGGACTTCGGCGAGGCGGTGACGGACGCCGCCGTGCGGGAGACGCTCGAGGAGACCGGCCTGACGGTGGACCTCACCGGGCTCTTCAACGTCTACTCGTATCCCGGCTCGCCGGTGATCATCGTCTACACCGCGCGGGTGACCGGCGGCACGCTGACGCCGTGCGCGGAGAACGACCGGCTGGAGTGGCTGACGCCCGAGGAGATTCCGTGGGACGCGCTGGCGTTTCCCTCCACGCGCGAGGCGCTGCGCGAGTGGGTGGGCGCGCACGGCCGGATGCCGCGCGGGTAATCGCGGCGAGGCGCCGGCGCGCTACGCCCGCGGGCCGCTCAGCTCGAGCTGCACGTTGTCGGGATCGCGGAAGATGAGGATGCAGATCCCGAACGCCTCGCCGAGATCCCTCACCTCGCTGTGGGGGACGCCGTGCTTGTCCAGCGCCCGGACCGCCTCGTCGAGCGCGGCCCGCGACGGCACCGCGAAGCTCATGTGATCGAGACCGATCCGGTTCTCGTCGAAGCGGTCGCCCTTGATGGCGCGGTCCGGATGCGGATGGGGCCCGATGCCCAGGCCGACGCTGCCGTTGCTCAGGAACGCGCCCGGGTTGAGGTCCATGAGCTTCTTGAAGCCGAGCACCCCGGTGTAGAAGCGCACGGCGCGATCGACGTCGCTCACGGTGAGCCGAAAATGGTGAACGCCCTGGGTGGCGATGTGATCGGCCATGGTGGGCCTCCCTTCGGCAGGGCCGACTGTGGGATTGCCCGCCCTGGTTGTCAAGCGCTTCGTCCGGATGCTAGCGTGAGCCGCAGCCGGGGGGCCGGTCCCGATGACGTGTCCTCGCTGCCACCACGAGAGCCCGGCCGCCGCCAAGTTCTGTGCCGAGTGCGGCGGGCCGCTGCCGCTGGACTGCGCGCGCTGCGGGAGCCGGCTTCCGGCGCAGGCGAAGTTCTGCCCGGAGTGCGCCCACCCCGTCACCGCGGCCGCGCCGGACGTGGGCGCACGCTTCGTCTCGCCCGTGGACTACACGCCGACGCACATCGCCGAGAAGATCCTCAGCTCGCGCGGCGCGCTCGAAGGCGAGCGCAAGCACGTGACCGTGCTGTTCGCGGACCTGAAGGGCTCGATGGAGCTTCTCGCCGACCGCGACGCCGAGGACGCGCGGCGGGTGCTCGACGCGGTGCTGGAGCGCATGATGGAGGCGGTCCACCACTACGAGGGCACGGTCAATCAGGTCATGGGCGACGGCATCATGGCGCTGTTCGGCGCGCCGATCGCCCACGAGGATCACGCCGTCCGCGCCTGTTACGCCGCGCTCCGGATGCAGCAGCGGGTCAGGGACTACGCGGAGGAGCTGCATCGCAGCCTCGGCGTGCCGATCCACATCCGGGTCGGCCTCAACTCCGGCGAGGTGGTCGTGCGCTCGATCGGCAACGATCTCCACATGGATTACACCGCCGTCGGACAGACGACGCACCTCGCCGCCCGCATGGAGCAGATGGCCATGCCGGGCTCGATTCTCATGCCGTCGGAGACGCTGGCGCTGGTCGAAGGCTACGTGCTGACCCGGTCCCTCGGTCCGCGGCCGGTGAAGGGGCTCGAGACGCCGCTGGAGGTCTCCGAGGTCACCGGCGCCTCGCCGATCCGGTCTCGCCTGCATGCGACGTCGGCCCGCGGGCTCACGCGCTTCGTCGGGCGTGACCCGGAGCTGAACCAGCTCGCCCTCGCCCTCGATCGCGTCCGCTCCGGCTCCGGGCAGCTCGTGGCGGTGGTCGGCGAGCCGGGGGTGGGGAAGTCGCGGCTGTACTGGGAGTTCATTCACTCCCACCTCACGCAGGGATGTCTCGTGCTCGAGTCGACCTCGGTCTCCTACGGCCAGGCGACGGCCTATCTTCCCGTGATCGACCTCCTGCGGATGTACTTCAAGGTCGACGATCGTGACGAGCCGCGGGCCATCCGGGAGAAGGTCACCGGCAAGCTGCTGACGCTCGACGAGAACCTGCGCGACGCGCTGCCCCCGCTGCTGTCGCTGCTCGGGGTGCCGGCGGCCGACCGCCAGTGGGAGTCGCTGGGCGCCGACGAGCGCCGGCAGCGGATCCTCGACGCCGTCAAGCATCTCGTGCTCCGCGAGAGCCAGGCCCAGCCCCTCGTCCTGCTGTTCGAGGACCTGCACTGGATCGACACCGAGACGCAGGCGCTGCTCGACACCCTCATCGAGAGCCTGCCGACCGCCCGCGTGCTGCTGCTCGTCAACTACCGCCCCGAGTACCGGCACGGCTGGGGCGGCAAGAGCTACTACACGCAGCTCCGGATCGACCCCCTCGCGGCTGCCGGCGCGGCGGCGCTGCTCGACGCGCTGATCGGCGAGGGCCGGCCGCTGCAGGCCCTCAAGCGCCTCCTCGTCGATCGGACGGAGGGCAATCCGTTCTTCCTCGAGGAGAGCGTTCGCGCCCTGGTCGAGACCGGCGTCGTCGTCGGAGACCGGGGCTCGTTCCGTCTCGCCAAGCCCCTGGACACGATCCAGGTGCCGGCCACCGTCCAGGCGGTGCTGGCCGCCCGCATCGACCGGCTGCCGCCGCCGGTGAAGCACCTGCTGCAGTCCGCGGCGGTGATCGGCAAGACCGTGCCGTTCACCCTCCTCGAGAGCGTCGCGGAGACGAGCGCCGTCGAGCTGCGGCGCGGCCTCACGCAGCTCCAGGCCGCCGAGTTCCTCTACGAGGCGAACCTGTTTCCCGAGCTCGAGTACACCTTCAAGCACGCGCTCACGCTGGAGGTGGCCTATCAGGGGCTGCTGCGCGAGCGCCGGCGCCTGCTCCACTCCGCGGTCCTGGGCTCGCTCGAGGCGCGCGCCCGTCACCACGCGCCCGAGAACGTCGAGGTCCTGGCCCATCACGCGGTGCGGGGCGAGGTGTGGGCGTCGGCCGCCGCCCACCTCTACCGCGCGGGGACGAGAGCGCAGGCGGAGGCTCGATACACGGCCGCCATGACCTTCTACGAGTCGTGTATCGACGCGATGAATCGTCTGGGCGAGGCGGCGGACCGCAATCTCGAGCTCGACGCGTACCTGGATCTGTGGTCCACCCGGATCTCGACCGGCCACGTCGAGGGGCTGGGCGAGCTCGGACGCAAGGTCGAGGCGCTCGCACGCGCGCTCGACGACGGTGCGCGGCTCGCCCGCGTGCAGGTGCGCCAGGCGCAGGCGATCGCCCTGGCCGCCGCGATTCCCGGCACGCTGCATTCAGCGCTCGAGCGCGCGCGCGAGGCCGCCGCCCGCGCCGAGGCATCGGATCTCCGGACGCGCAGCTACGCACGATTCATTGCCGCCGTCGCCTGCCGGGACCTCGGACGTGTCCAGGAGGCGGTCGAGGAGTACGACGTCGGTGTCAACCTGTTCGCGAGCGCCGTCGAGGCCGGGCAGGAGCCCGGGCTCGTCTATCCCATCTTCGTCAGCCTCTGCGGGTGGCGGGCGGAAGCACTGGCGGCACTCGGGCGATTCGACGCCGCGCTCATGTCGGCGAGCGAGGCGCTCCGGATGGCGACCGAGATCCGGCATCCCTCCAGTCTCTCGATCGCCAACGCCTTCCTCGGCTACGTGAAGCTCCTGCAGGGGCAACCGGAGGCGGCCGTGCCCGTCCTCGAGCGAGGCCTGGCCATCTCCGAGGAGCACGATCTCGTCCACGGAATCTGCGCCAACGGGATCTATCTTGCGTGGGCGGCCTTGCTGACCGGAGATCGCCGGCGGGGGCTGGAGAGCCTCGAGCGCGGCCTGGAGCGACCGGCGGGGGCGGTGTTGCAGTGGACCCGGTTCGGCACCGTGACGGCCGCCGCGTATCTCGCCGCGGGGCGGCCGGACGACGCCCGCCGCGTGGTCGGCCAGGGGCTGACGGCGGTGGCCGAGCGGGCGGCCGACGGGTATCGCGCACCGCTGCTACGGCTCGAGGCGGAGCTGCTGCTCCTCGACGGCGAGGCGGTGGCCGCCCGGCAGCGGGCCGAGGAGGCCCTGGCGGTCACCACCCGGCTCGGGACGCAGTTGGAGACCGGCCATTGTCACGCCACGCTGGCGCGGGTCGCGGCGCGCCTCGGCGACCCGGGCGTGGCCGGGGCGCATCGCGCGGCGGCGCGGCGGATCTTCGAGGATCTCGGCACCGCGTTCTGGGCCGAGCGTCTGGGCTGACTACTCCCGGACGGGCAGGGCGACCGTCGCCTTGCCGGTGACGACCTTCTCGCCCTTGTCGTTCTCGGCCCAGATCTCCAGCTCGACGAGATGCTCGTCGTCCTTGCTCGACTTCGCCAGGACGCGGCCCCGGCAGGTGACGGTCTCTTTCAGCCGCACGAGCGCGGCGAAGCGGACGCCGATCTTCCGCAGGCGGCCGGCGCCCGCCCAGTCGGTCACCGCCTGGGCGACGAAGCCCATCGAGAGCATGCCGTGGGCGAACACGCCGCCCATGCCGGCCGCCTTCGCGAACTCGTCGTCCTGGTGGATGGGGTTGAAGTCTCCGGAGGCGCCGGCGTAGCGCGTGAGCTGGATCTGCTGGATCGGCCCCTTCACGAGCGGTGGCAGCTCGTCGCCGACCTTGACGTCCTCGGCGTAGACGCGCGCGTACCTCACAGCCGGATCACCGTGATGTGGCGGGCGGTGGCCACGATCTCGTTGGCCCGGTCGGTGACCGACAGCTCGCGCACCACGAACGCCATCGGACCGCTCCGGCCCGTCTTCTCGTAGATGTCCACGATCCGCGAGCGGCAGAGGTACGTCTCGCCGGGCTGGATCGGACGGCGGATCTCGAACTCCTGCTCGCCGTGCAGCACCCGCGAGATGTCGGTGCCGAGCTCGCGCAGGAGCGCGCCGCCATCGGCCGTCTCGTCGCGGAACGTCGTCAGGAACGTCGGCGGCGCGATGATGTCCCCCCACTCGGAGGCCCGCCCGACTCGATCGTCGAGATAGAGCGGATTCAGGTCCCCGATCGCCCGCGCGAACTCCTTGATCTTCCCGCGCTCGACCGTCACGACGAACGGCGGCAGCTCCTTGCCCTTGACGGCCGTGTTGATCTGGATCGGCATCAGACCGAGCCTTTCTTCATCGCGCGCTCGAGGAACTTCGCGAGGTTCGGCACCACGACCCGCTCGTGGCGGCCCTCGGCGATCTTCTCCCGGGCGTCCCACGCCTCGACCTGGAAGAGGAAGCGGCGACCGTCGGTCTCGAGCAGGGTGGCTTTCGCCCGCACCGCCATGCCGACCGGGGTGGCGGCGAGGTGGCGCATCTCCACCATGGTGCCGACGGTGGACGCGCCGGGCGGCAGCGTCGGCGCGATCATCCCGCCGGCGGCGTCCTCCAGCAGCGCGATGACGAACGGCGTGGCGAAGACCTCGACGCCCCGGTTGCCCATCGCGTCGGCGGTGACGTCGGGCGTGACGGTGCGCGAGACCTCGTGGACGGCGCCGGGCTCGAGCAGCATGGCGCCGTTCTTTTACCGCGGCAGCAGCAGCAAATGCAACCCCAGGACGATCAGCAGCGCCTCGATGACGCGCAGGAACACGCGGTCGCTCATGCGGTCGAGCAGCCGCCGGCCGAGCCAGGCGCCGGCGAACATCGTGAGGCCCAGCACGACGCCGATCGCCACCGCCCGCCCGGTCAGCAGCCGGTACCGCGCGAACGTCAGCCCCCGCGTGACGTGCATGGCGGCCGCGCACACCGCCTCGGTGGCGATAAAGCCGCCGCGGCGGAGGCCGTAGGCGAGGAAGAACGGCGTCATCACCGGCCCGGTGGTGACGACGACGGCGGAGAGCAGGCCGAAGGCCCCGCCGAGATACGGGAAGTGCGCCAGCCGCACGCGCAGCCGCCCGCTGGTGAGCGCGCGGCGCAGCGGCACCGCGGCGAGGAGGAAGACGCCGATGACGCGACTCAGCCAGTCGCTCGGCGCGCCGGCGAAGAGCGCGGTGCCCAGCGCGGTGGCGGGCACCGCGCCGGCGAGGAACCGCCACGTCACGCCACGGTCGGTCTCGCCCCGGCTCCACCACAGGCGCGAGAGGTTGCCGAGGAGCATCGTGATGGTCAGCGCCGGCACCGCGGTGCGGGCGCCGAGCGTCGCCACCGCCACCGGCAGCAGGACCACGCCGGCGCCGAAGCCGGCGACGCCGGCGATGGTGGAGCCGACCAGCGCGGTGCCGACGAGGACGATCCACGTCACCGGATCGGGCATGACGTGCCATCATACGCTGGTGACCCGATGGATCGCGGCGGCCGGCGCCTTCGTCGTCTCGCTCGACTCCACCGTCAACATCGCGTTTCCGGCCATCAGCGCCGCCTTCGCCGTGCCCCCCGAGCGCGTGCGCTGGATCATCATCGGTTACGTCTTCTCCTACGCGCTGACGTCGTTCGTCGCCGGCGCCCTCGCCGACCGGGTCGGCCACGGCCGCGTCTTCCGCGCCGGCCTGGCGCTGAGCGCGGCGGCGTTCGTGCTGGCCGGGCTGGCGCCGACGTTCGACTGGCTGGTCGTCGCGCGCGTGGTGCAGGGGCTCGGCGGCGGGTGCGTCTACGGCACGGCTCCCGCTCTCGTCACCCTCGCCGCTGCGCCGGCGCAGCGCGGCCGCGCGGTCGGCTTCCTCAACGTCGCCGTCGGCCTCGGCCTCAGCGTGGGGCCGGTCGTGGCGGGCGTGCTGGTCGGCGCCTTCGGCTGGCCCTCGATCTTCTACGGGCGGCTGCCCCTGGCGCTCGCCACGCTGGCGTGGGCGCTCGCCGCGCTGCCGTCGGCCTCGGCGCCGCCGGCGGCGCGGCTGGTCGCGGTGCGCGACGTCGCGCGCGCGCCCGTCCTGCGCGCGGGCGCGCTGGCCTTCGTGGCCAACGCCGGCATCTTTTCGATCTGGCTGCTCGCGCCCTTCTATCTCGTCGCCGCGCGCGGACTGCCGGCGGAGGTCGCCGGCCTGCTCTTCATGCTGACGCCGCTCGGGACCACGCTGGCGGCGCCGCCGGCCGGGTGGCTGGCCGACCGCGTCGGCGCGCGCGCCCCCGTGGTGGCCGGCCTGGTGATCGAGGCGCTGGGGCTCGGGCTCCTGAGCCGCGCCGAGGCCACGACGCCGCTCGTCGTGCCGGCGGTCGCGCTCTTCGCCGCCGGCTTCGGCCTCGGCCTCTTCCAGGTGCCGAACATGGCCCTGGTGATGGCCGCCTTCGCGCCGGCCCAGCAGGGCGCGGCGGGCGGCTGGGCGTTTCTCACGCGCACGCTCGGCACCGTCGCCGGCGTCGCCGTGCTGGGGCAGCTCTTCGGCGCGCGGCGGCTCGTCGTCGGGCTGGGTCCGGCCGCCGCCGAGGCGTTCCTCGTCGCCGCCGTCGCGGTGGCGCTGGCGGCGCTGGCCGCCGCGCTCACGCGCACGCGGTGACATCGGCGTTCCGGGCGGCCGGCGCGCCGGAGTGATGGCGCGGCGCGCGCGGCGAGCCTATACTCCGCGGGCATGAGAGTCCTGAGCCCGCGCGGCGTCACCCCTGAGGGCGTCAAGCCGCTCGCGCGCCGCCGGCCGAGGCTGGCCGGCCTGCGCATCGGCGTCCTCGACAACTCCAAGCCCAACGCCGACGTGCTGCTCGGCCGCGTGGCCGAGCGTCTCGCCGAGCGCGCCCCCGGCGCCACCATCCGGCGCTGGCAGAAGCCCGGCGCCTCGAACCCGGCCACGATGCTGGAGGAGATCGCCGCCGGCGCCGACGTCGTCCTCACCGGAACCGCCGACTGAGGGTCGTGCACGTCGTGGAGTATCCACGACGCCGCGATGCTGGAGGGGCGGGGAATTCCCGCCGTCGTACTGGGCACCGACGCGTTCATCTCGCTGGCGCGCGCCGCCGCGGGCACGCACGGGCTGCCGCACCTGGGCGTGGTGACGGTCCCGCACCCGATCGGCGGCACGGATCCCAAGCTCGTCAGCGGCAAGGCCGAGACGATCGTGGACGAGGTGCTGGCGGCGCTCACGCGTGACCCGGCGCCGCCGGCGCCGCTGACGGCGACCGCCGGTGCGAGCGCGGTCGAGGCGCCCGACGACCTCGACGCGTTCCAGACGTGGGCGATGGACGCGCGCTGGTCGGACGGCCTCGTCGTGCTGCCGCCGACGGCCGAGCGGGTCGCCCGTGTCCTCGGCGCGTGGGCGCCCCGGCGCGCCGAGGTGGTGGCGACGCTGGCGCCGCTCGACGGGCGCGCTACGCTCGAGGCGATCGCGATCAACGCCGCGCTGGCCGGTGCCGGGCCCGAGCACCTGCCGGTCGTCGTCGCCGCCGTGCGCGCGCTGGCACGCCCCGAGTTCAACCTCAACGCGATCCAGACGACGACGCATCCGTGTACGCCGCTGCTCATCGTGAACGGCCCCGTCGCGGCGCGCCTGGCCATCAGCGGCGGCCCCAACGCGCTCGGCAACGGCCATCGCGCCAACGCCGTCATCGGGCGGGCGGTGCGGCTCGTGCTCCAGAACGTCGGCGGCGCGCGTCCCGGCCACGCGGACCGCGCGACGCTCGGGCATCCCGGCAAGTTCAGCTACTGCCTGGCCGAGAACGAGGCCGCCTCGCCGTGGGCGCCGCTGCACGTGGAGCGCGGGTTCCCGGCGGGCGCCAGCACGGTGACGGTGGCCGGCGCGGAGGCGCCGCACAACGTCAACGACCACGGCTCGACGACGGCGGAGGCGCTCCTGCTGGCGCTCGCCGGCACCGCGGCCACCCCCGGCAGCAACAACGTCTACCTCGGCGGCAACCCCGTCGTGATCCTCGGCCCCGAGCACGCGGCGACGATCGCCGGCTCCGGCTGGTCGAAGGCCGAGCTCAAGCGCCGGCTGTGGGAGCGGGCGCGCGTGCGGCTGGACCGCTTCAGCGCCGAGAACCTGGCGCGCTTCGGCGTGATCGCCCCCGAGCGGTTCGTGGGGCGGCCCGCCGGCGCCGACGTCCCGTGGTGCGTGCAGGCCGAGGACCTGCTGGTCATCGTGGCGGGCGGTCCCGGCAAGCACTCCTCGGTGGTGCCCACGTTCGGCGCCACCCGCTCGGTGACGGTCGCGATCGAGGACTAGCCTTTGACGACGACGGCGAGACCGCGCGCGCGCAGCGCCTGATCGAGCCCGAGCTGGCGGCGTTCGGCGCTGCGCTGCTGCGCGACGGCGCCCGCCTCCTCCTGCCGGCGATCGAGGACGACCTGCACGTTGGGATCGCCGGCGAACTTCTCGCGCAGATACTCGTAGAGGTTCACGTGGGGCCGCGCCACGATCACGAGGTGGCCGAGCGCGCGCAGCTCGGGCTCGGAGCGATCGAGCCAGGCGACCATCCCCAGCTCGCAGAAGAGCACGATCGCGGTGGCCAGGTGCGCCTCGGCCTCGGCGACGCGCCCGGCCTGGCGGTGGAGCTGGCCGAGGCCGAGGTGGCTGCGGGCGAGCAGCGGGCGCAGCTCGAGCTCTTCGGCGAGCGCGAGGGCGGCGGCGTAGTGCTCGGCGGCCGTCGTGAGCTGCGGCGGCGTCTGGGCGAGGGCCACGTCGGCCAGCAGGCGCAGGGCGGCCGCCTCGTGGCCGCGCTCGCCGTGGCGGCGCGCCAGCTCGAGCGCGCGCCCGGCGATCTCGGCCGCGCGGGGCACGTCGCCGATCGCCAGGAAGCCCTCGCCGAGCAGCGTGGCCCACCGCGCGAGGTAGGCCTTCACCCCGACCTCCTCGGACAGGCGCACGCCCTCCTCCAGCAGCGCGAGCCCCTCCTCCTTGCGGTCGAGGGTGACCAGGCACTGGCCGAGCAGCGCGGCCGGCACCGCCTGCCACACCGTGAGGCTCGAGTCGCGGCAGATCGTCAGCGCGCGGGCGAGGGGCGCCACCGCGCGCTCGAGCTGGCCGCGCAGGGCCGACACCTGCCCCGACAGCGTCAGCGCGATCGCCTCGCTGTACGGATGGCGGTGCGCCTCGGCCTCGGCGCGCGCGCGGTCGGCCCACGTCTCCGCCTCGTCGAACTCGCCGAGGTCGGCCAGCGTGAACGCCAGCCACGCGCAGGTGGACACGTAGGCGATGACGGCGGCGGTCGTCGGCTCGCGCGCGAGGTCGCCCGCCATCGCCTCGGCATTGTCCTGCAGCGCGCGCACCGCCAGGCGGCTCTGCCCCTGCGCGTGGTAGGCGTGGCCCATGTAGCGGCGCGCCACCGAGACCAGCACCCGATCGCCCAGCCGCTCGGCGATCGCCAGGCACCGCTCGCCGTACGCGAGCGCCTGGGCCGGCTCGCCGCGCAGGTAGTGGTAGTTGATGAGGTACGCGTAGGCGCGCGCCTGCCGGGCCTCGTCGCTGATCTGCTCGGCCATGCGGGCGGCGTCTTCCGACAGCGTGCGGATCTCCTCGAGCCGGCCGAGCTGCAGGAGGGGCGGGCGCATGTCGAGCCGCACGTCGATGGCCTGCACGAACGTGTCGCGGGTCTCCGGCACGTGTCCCAGCGCGCCCAGCGCCTGCTCGAGGAACGCCAGCGCCTCGCGGTTGGCCGACCGCGCCACCGCCTTGCCGGCCGCCTCGCGCAGGTAGCCGACCGCCTCGAACCACAGCTCGGCGCCCAGCGCGTGGTGGGCGAGGCGCTCGACGTGCTCGGTCCGCCGGTCCGGGTAGAGCGCCTCCAGCGCGTCCACGATGCGAGCGTGCAGGTTGCGGCGCTGCTCCTTGAGCAGACTCGAGTAGACGACGTCGTGGGTGAGGGCATGTCGGAACGAGTAGGCGAGGTCCGGATAGAGGCTCGTCGTGTGGAGGAACTGCGCCTCCTCCAGCTCGGTCAGGTTGCCGAGGAGCTGGTCGGCCGGCACCCCGGCCACCGCCTGCAGCAGCGAGAACGGCAGGTCCTTGCCGATGACGGCGCCCGTCTGGAGGAACGTCTTCCGCTCGTCGGGCAGCCGGTCGATGCGCGCGGCCAGCACCGCCTGGACGCGGTCGGGGATCTGGATGCTGGCGAGTGGCTTGGCGAGGCGATAGGCGCCGCGGTCGCCGACGAGCACCTCGTTTTCGATCAGCGAGCGCACGGATTCCTCGATGAAGAGCGCGTTGCCGCCGGTGCGCTCGACCAGCATGCGCGTCAGCGGCTGCAGCTCGGGTGTCCGCCCCAGGAACTCCTCCACCAGCGCCTCGGCGCTGCGGGCTCCCAGCGGGGTGAGCCGGACCTCGCTGGCGTGGGGGCGCTCGCGCCACGCCGGCCGGTGATCGGAGCGGTAGCTGGCCAGCAGGAGCACGCGCGCCGGCGGGATCTCGTCCACGAGCGTGTCCACCAGCGCCGCGGTCTCGGAGTCGGCCGAGTCGAGGTTCTCCACGACGAGCAGCACCGGCTGCCGCTCGGCCTCGCGCAGCACGATGCGGGTGACGGCGGCGAAGATGCGGCGGCGGCGCTCGATCGGCTCCAGCCCCTCCCACTCCGCGTCATCGGTGGCGAGGTTGCCGAGCGAGAGGATGGCCGGCACCGCCCAGTGCAGGCTCGAGTCGAGCTCGAGCAGCCGGGTGGTGACCTTGGCGCGGATCTTCGCGCCGTCGTCGCTGGCCTCCACCTGGAAGTAGCCGCGCAGCATCGCCGTGACCGGCGCGTAGGGCGTCGCCTTGGCGTAGGCCACCGCGGGCGCCTCCAGCAGCAGGAAGGCCTGCGCGCGGCTCGAGCGGGTGAACTCCCAGACCAGACGCGACTTGCCCACGCCGGCCTCGCCGGCCACGCCGACGGCGCGGCCCGCGCCGGCCGCCGCCTCCTCGAGCAGGCGGTCCAGGCCGCTCAGCTCCTCCTCGCGACCGAGGAAGCGGGTGAGCGCGCCGCCGCTGGCCTGCACGCGCGAGGCGGGGGCGGCGCCCGTGAGCTCGAAGACCTCGACCGGCTGCTTCATGCCCTTGACCGGCACCGGCCCGTGCCCCTCGACCTCGATATAGCGGTCGGCCAGCCGGCGGGTGGCGTCGGTGATCAGAATGGTGCCCGGCCGCGCGAGCTGCTCCATCCGGGCGGCCAGGTGGGTCGTCTGGCCGACGGCGCTGTAGTCCATGTTGAGGTCGCTGCCGATCGAGCGGACGACGACGTCGCCCGAGTTGAGCCCCACGCGGATCTGCACGTCCACGCCCTGGCGGCGGCGCAGCTCCTCGGCGTAGCGGCTGATCGAGCGGCTCATGCGCAGCGCCGCGTAGCACGCGCGCACCGCGTGGTCCTCGTGGGCGACCGGCGCGCCGAACAGCGCCATGATGCCGTCGCCCATCACCTGGTTGACGGTGCCCTCGTAGCGGTGGACCGCCTCCATCATGCGCTCGAGCACGCCGTCGAGCAGCACGCGGGCGTCCTCGGGATCGCGGTCGGCGAGGAGCTCGAGCGAGCCCTTGAGGTCGGCGAAGAGGACGGTCACCTTCTTGCGCTCGCCGGCCAGCGACGAGCGGGCGGTCAGGATCTTGCGGGCGAGGTGGCTCGGCGTGTAGGTGTCGGGGGAGGCGAAGCGCGTGTCGGTGGCAGCGCCGGCCTCGGGCGCGCCGCCGAGCGCGGTGCCGCACTGCTGGCAGAATTTGTTGCCGGGCGGATTCGCCGCACCGCACGACGCGCAGGCGGCCTCCAGCCGGCCGCCGCACTCACCGCAGAACTTCGCCTCGGCGGCGTTCTCGTGATGGCACCGCGAGCACTGCATTCCCGCTGACTCTCCAATGCGAAATCGGCCTGGCCGGACCGACCGCGCTCCAGCATAGGACCCGCCGCCGGGGCGGGTCAAGCGGACGCCGGGTTGCGCGGTCACCGGGCACGGTGATAGCGTGACGGACGCCCAAGGAGGCGTCATGGCTGCCACCCTCACGTCCAAGCGCATCACCGTCCGGGACGAGGCCGACGCGATCGAGACGGCGTACGACCGGGGCTGGTCCGACGGGCTGCCGGTCGTGCCCCCGACCGAGGCGCGCGTGCGCGCGATGCTGGAGGCGGCGCGGCTCGAGCCCGACCACCAGGTCGCGTTCATCCGGGACCGGGCGGTCGTGATCACCGCCGAGAAGGTCGCGATCAACGCGGTGCTGGCGGGCTGCCGGCCCGACTACATGCCGGTCGTCACCGCCGCCGTCGAGGCCATCGGCGATCCGCGCTGGAGCTATCACGGCCCCGGCACCTCGACGGGCGGCGCCGGCGTGCTCGTGATCGTCAACGGCCCCGTCGCCCGCCGGCTCGACATCAACAGCGGTGACAACCTCTTCGGTCCCGGCTGGCGCGCGAACCTCACGATCGGCCGCGCGGTGCGGCTCGTCATGCGCAACGTCTGCGGGTCGCGGCCGGGCACGCTCGACCGCGGCACGCTCGGACATCCCGGCAAGCTTTCGTACGTGATCGCCGAGAACGAGGCGGAGAGCCCGTGGACGCCGCTGCACGTGGAGCGCGGCTTCCGCCCCGAGCAGTCCACCGTGACCGTGGTGGCGTCCGACGGGCCGAACCAGTTCTACAACCAGCTCTCCAACACCGCCGAGGGCGTGCTGACCACGCTGGCCGACAACATGCGTCTCTCCGGCCAGGTCATGGGCCAGTCCACCTACGTGATCGTCCTCGCCGGCGAGCACATGCGCACGATCGCCGCCGACGGCTGGGACAAGAAGCGCATCCGGCAGTTCCTCTTCGACCACACGCACAACTCCCACGCGCATCTCAAGCGTACGCACCGGATGTCCGGCGACATCGCGCCCGGCGACGAGGAGAAGATGCGGCCGCTCACCGAGCTGGACAACATCCTGGTCGTGGCCGCCGGCGGGCGCGCCGGCGCCTTCTCGTGCTTCATCCCCGGCTGGGGCAGCGCCAAGTCCTCACAGGCAGTGACAGTGGAAGTGCGAAGCGGCAGCCCCGCCGAGGGGCGACGCTAGCCCGCGAAAGGAGATCAAGTGATGGAGATCCTCGACCCCACCACCGAGGCGGCGACGCAGACCATCGCGTGGGCCCCGCGGCCGACGTCGCTGCGCGGCAAGCGCGTCGCGCTGATCGAGAACACCAAGTTCAACTCCGACAACCTGCTGGTCCGGATCGGCAACATCCTCAAGGAGGAGCACGGCGTCGCCGAGTGCCGGATGTACCGCAAGCACAACGCCAGCGTCCCGGCGCACGCCGAGATCATCGCGGAGATCGAGAAGTCGGCCGACGTCGTGGTGGCCGGCATCGGCGATTGAGGGTCGTGCTCGTCGGGCAGTGTGCTCGACGGAATCCTGCTGGAAAAGCACGGCGTCCCCTCGGCGGCGATCATCACCGACGTGTTCGACAAGACCGGGCGCGCGATGGCCGAGCAGTGGGGCCAGCCTCACTACAAGTACCTGGCCATGCCGCACCCCATCGCCAACCTCACCGAGGCGCAGCTCGACCAGCGCGCCCGTGAGATCGTGCCCGAGATCGTCAGGCTGTTGATGACGGGCCAGGGCTAGCGACCACGTCGTACGTCCCGCCCTGGTGGTGCCGCAACCGCCACGTGCAGACGCTGTGGGCGGTGGTGCGGCGGCGCGCCCTGCGCGACGTCACCCGCGAGCGGCTGGTCACGCCCGACGGCGACTTCGTCGACCTCGACTGGTCGGCGGGGCCCGCGGGCGCCCCGCTGCTGCTCGTGCTGCACGGCCTGGAGGGGGGCGCCCGCTCCCACTACGTCGCCGGCCTCTTCGCGCTGGCGCGCGCCCGCGGCTGGCGGGCGGGGGTGCTGTGGTTCCGCTCGTGCAGCGGCGAGAGCAACCGTCTTCCCCGCTTCTACCACTCCGGCGACACCGGCGACCTCGACTGGGTGCTGCGCGTGCTGCTCGAGCGCGAGCCGGCGCTGCGCGTCGGCGCCGTCGGCATCTCCATCGGCGGCAACGTCCTGCTCAAGTGGCTCGGCGAGCAGCAGGACGCGGCGCTCCGGAACCTGGTCGGCGCCGTCGCGATCTCGGTCCCGTTCGACCTGGCCGCCTGCGCGCGCGCGATGGACCAGGGATTCCAGAAGCGCGTCTACACCGCCAGCTTCATGCGCTCGTTCCACGACAAGGTGCGCGAGAAGGCGCGCGTCCATCCCGGCTTCGTGGACATGGACGCGGCCCTCCGTGCCCGGACCTTCGCCGCCTACGACCGGGCGGTGACGGCGCCCCTGCACGGGTTCGCCGACGAGGTGGACTACTGGACGCGGGCGAGCAGCGGCCCCTATCTCCCGCGCATCCGGCGGCCGGCCCTGCTGCTCAACGCGGTGGACGATCCGTTCGTGCCCCAGGAGAGCCTGCCCGATCCGCGCGCGCTGCCGGCGTGCGTGCGGACCGAGTTCGTCGCGCGGGGCGGCCACGTCGGGTTCGTCGAGGGCCCGCCGTGGCGGACGGGCTCGTGGGCCGAGCGGCGGGCGGTGGAGTTCCTCGCCTCGGTGCTGGAGCGCGGCGCCGTCTGCTAGCATGAGCGCCGTGCCGACCGACGCCTACGGGTTGCCCGTCACCACCGGCTCCGCCGGCGCGCTGGCCGCGTGGGACCGCGGCGTCCACGCCCTGCTCGGCTGGGAGGCCACCGCCCTCGAGTCGTTCCGCGCGGCATCCGCCGCCGACCCGGGGCTGGCGCTGGCCCACGCCGGCGCCGCCATCTGCCTGTTCCTCGAGGAGCGCTTCGCCGAGACGAAGGCGGCGACCGAGGCGGCGCGCGCGGCCGTCGCCGGGCGCACCGAGCGCGAGCGCAGCCACGTGGAGGCGGTGACGCTGTGGACGTCGGGCAAGGTGGACGAGGCGGCGGCGGCGATGAACGCGCACCTCGCCGCGTTTCCGCGCGACGTCATGGTGTTCCAGCGGCTCTACTACATCTACTTCTGGCAGGGCCGCTTCCCGCAGATGCTGGAGCTGACGCGGGGACTGCTGCCGCACTATCCGGGCGACTCGTTCGTGCTCGGCACCCACGCGTTCGCGCTGGAGGAGGCCGACCGCTGCCCCGAGGCGATCGCGGCCGCCGAGCGCGCGCTGGCGCTGAATCCGCGCGACGCCTGGGCGGTCCACGCGCTGGCGCACGGCCTGTACGAGTCGGCGAGCTTCGACGCGGGGATCACGCGGCTGCCGCCGGCCATCCATCCGTGCCGCGGCCTCAACTGGTTCCGCAACCACCTGCTCTGGCACCTCGCGCTGCTGCACTTCGCGCGTGGCGAGTACGAGCGCGCGGCCGCCATCTCGCGCACGGTCTTCGAGCGGGCACCGTCGTCCATCGCCGGCGACCTGCACGACTCGATCTCGCTGCTGTGGCGGCTCGAGCTGGCCGGCCGGCCGGTGGGCCCCGCGCGGTGGGCGCCGTTCACCGCGATCGCCCGCGAGCGGATGACGCGCATGGGGCTGGCCTTCCACGTGGCCCACGTGACGATGGCGCTGGCCGCCGGCGGCGACGCGGCGGCCGCCGAGCGCCACCTCGGCCTGGTGCGCGAGCGCGCGGCCAAGGACCGGACCGGCCTCATGGGCGACGTGCTGGCGCCGCTGCTCGAGGGGCTGCAGGCGTTTGCGGCGGGCGAGTACGCCCGAGCGGTCGCGCACCTCGAGCCGCTGCGGCCGCGTATCGTCGAGCTGGGCGGCAGCCGCGCCCAGCGCGACGTGTTCCACGACACGCTGTTCGAGGCCGCGTTCCGCGGCGGTGACGTCGAGCGGGCACGGCGCTTCCTGGCCGAGCGCGTCGCCCGCCGCCCCGATCACTTCTGGCGCACCCGCGCGGCGTGAGCCGGCCGCCGGCGGTCGCCGTGATGGCGCGGGTGCCGGGAGCGGCGCCGGTCAAGTCGCGCCTGCACGGCGCCCTCACCCCCGCGCGCGCGACCGAGCTCTACCGCTGCTTCCTCCTCGACCGTCTCGACGCGCTCGCCGCGCTGCCCGGGGTGGCGCGCGTGCTGGCGTTCACACCCGGCGCGGCGGCCGAGGCCGCGGCGGCGCTGGCGCCGCCGGGGTTCCGCCTGCTCGCCCAGGAGGGTGAGGACCTCGGCGAGCGGCTGGGGCGCCTGCTGCACCGGCTGCTGGCCGAGGGGCACGCCGGCGCGCTGGCGCTCGACAGCGACAGCCCCACGCTGCCGATGGCCTACGTGGCCGAGGCGTCCCGCGCGCTGGCCGCCGGGGAGGCCGACGTCGTGCTGGGCCCCAGCGACGACGGTGGCTACTACCTCGTCGGCCTGCGCGCGCCGTGCCCCGGCCTGTTCGACGGCGTGCCGTGGTCCACCCCCCGCACCCGCGACGCGACGCTTGCCCGCGCGCGGGCGCTCGGCCTCTCGGTGCGGCTGCTGCCGCCGTGGTTCGACGTGGACACGGCCGATGACCTGGCGCGGCTGCGCGCCGAGCTGGCCGGCCGGGCCGTCCCCGCGCGCACCGCGGCGTTCGTGCGGAGCCTGGCGTGCTGAGGCGGCCGGCGCGTCTCGTCCTCGCCGCGGTCCTGGCGCTGGCCGCCTGCGCGGCGCCGCTGCGGCCGCTGAGCGTCGCCGCGCCCGAGGCCCGCATCACGCTGCTGCAGGTGAACGACGTCTACGTGATGGAGCCGGTGGACGGCGGGCGCCGCGGCGGGCTGGCCCGGCTGGCCACGCTGGTCCGCCGCATCCGCCGCGAGAACCCGGCGACGCTCGTGGCGCTGGCGGGCGATCTCGTCTCGCCGTCGGCGGCCTCGATGGTGCTGCGCGGCCGGCACATGATCGCCGTCATGAACGCCGTCGGCCTCGATCTCGCCACGTTCGGCAACCACGAGTTCGATTTCGGCCCCGCGGTGCTGGCCGAGCGCATGCGGGAGTCGGCCTTCACGTGGACGTCGGCCAACGTGCTCGACCGGCGCTCGGGGCAGCCGTTCGGCGGCGCCCGCGGGGAGATCGTGCTGACGCTCGCCGGGGTTCGCATCGGCATCTTCGGCGTCACCACGCCCGAGACCGAGCGCACCTCCAACCCGGGCCCGGATGTCGAGTTCAGCGAGCCCATCGCGGCCGCCCGGGCGGTGAGCGGGGGGCTGCGCCGCGGCGGCGCGCAGCTCGTGATCGCCGTCACCCACCAGGACATGGCGGCCGACCGGGCGATGGCGGCGGCCCCCGGCGTGGACGTGGACGTCGTCCTCGGCGGCCACGAGCACGAGCCGCTGGTGGCCGAGGAAGGCCCGACGCTCATCACCAAGGCGGGCTCCGACGCCCGGTACCTCGTCCAGGTGGATCTCTGGTTCGGCCCCGACGGCCGCCTGCGGGAGCGCTCGTGGGCGTTCCACGAGGTGTCGTCCCGTGTCCCCGACGATCCGGACGTCGGCGCGGTCGTCGCGACCTACGCCGCGCGGCTGGGACGCGAGCTCGACACGGTGATCGGCCGCACGACGACGCCGCTGGAGGCGCGCCGGCGCGCGCTGCGCACGGGGGAGACGAACCTGGGCGATTTCGTGGCCGACGCCATGCGCGCCGATCTCGGGACCGATGTGGCGCTGATGAACGGCGGCGGCATCCGCTCCGACCGCATCGTGCCGGAGGGCGCGCTCACCCGGCGCGACGTGGCGGGGCTGCTGCCGTTCCACAACGTGGTGGTCGTCCTCGAGGTGACGGGCCGGCGGCTGCGCGAGGCGCTCGAGCACGGCCTGGTCGAGCGCGAGCGCGCGGGGGGCGGCTTCTTGCAGGTGTCCGGGCTCACCGCGACGTTCGATCCGTCACGCCCGGCGGGCGACCGGATCGTCGCGATCGAGGTGGGGGGCGCGCCCCTCGCCCCCGAGCGCCGCTATCGCGCCGCGATCATCGACTTCGTGGCGCACGGCGGCGACGCCACTCCCGCGTTCCGCGACGCCCGCGTGGTGGTGGGTGAGACGAGCGGCCCGCTGCTGGCCGACGTGGTGACACGGGCGATCACCACCGCCGGCACCATCGCCCCCCGGGTGGACGGCCGTCTGCGGATGGTCCCGTAGCCGCTCAGACGGGCGGCCGCCGGTGCGCCCACGGCTGCGCCCCCTCGAAGGCGGCGGCCGCGCGCAGCACGGTGACCTCGTCGCGCCAGCGGCCGGCGATCTGCAGCCCCACCGGCAGCCCGTCGCGCGTGAAGCCGCACGGCACCGAGATGGCGGGGGCGTTGATCACCGTGAAGGCGTAGGTCAGCAGCGCCCACTGGATATAGTGCTTCATCGGCACGCCGTTGATGGCGGGCGGCCCCGAGCGCATCTCGAGCGGGAAGGGCGGGACGGCGGCCGTCGGAGTGAGGATCAGGTCGTAGCGCTCCATGAAGACGCGCACGCGGTGGAAGAGGTCGGTGCGCAGCCGCTCGCCGCGGCCGATCTCCTCGGCGGTCAGCGCCAGCCCCTGCTCGATGTTGCGCACGAGGTTCTCCTGCATTACCGGCTTCCACTGCGCGAGCTTGTCGGCGTGGCGGGCGGCCATCGAGGCGCCGCGGCTCGTGCGCACGATCTCGCCCACCTCGTCGAACGACGGGTGCGCGGCCTCCACGCGGGCGCCGAGCGCGCGGAAGACGGCCGTCGCCGCCTCGCTGACGCGGCGCACCTCGTGATCGAGCGGCGTGATGCCCAGGTCGCCGCCCCAGGCGATGCGCAGCCCCCTGACGCTCGGCCGCCGCACCGCCGCCGGGAAGACGCGCGGATCGGCCGGGTAGGAGATGGGCACGCGCGCGTCCGGCCCGGCGATCGCGGCGAGCATCAGCGCGACGTCGCCCACCGTCCGCGCCATCGGCCCCTCGACGCTGTAGGAGTCCCACGCGGTCTCGCGCGGCCACACCGGCACGAGCCCCGGCGAGGTGCGGAAGCCCACGACGCCGCAGAACGCCGCCGGCAGCCGGAGCGAGCCGCCGAGGTCCGAGCCCTGGGCGAGCGGTCCCATACCGGTGGCGAGGGCGACGCCGCCGCCGCCCGTCGAGCCGCCGCACGTGAGGGCGGGGTTCCAGGGATTGCGCGTGGCGCCGAAGACGGCGTTGAACGTGTTGGCCCCGGCGCCGAACTCCGGCGTGTTGGTCTTGCCGAGCACGATCGCACCGGCGGCCTTGAGCCGCGCGACCACCAGCGCGTCCTCCGTCGGCACGTGATCCGCGAAGATCTTCGACCCCCACGTCGTGCGGATCCCCCTGGTCGGCGTCAGGTCCTTGATGGACACCGGCACGCCGTGCAGCGGCCCCAGCCGCGCGCCGCGCCGGCCGACCATCGCCGTCGCCCGGCGCGCCGCCGCCAGCGCCTGCTCCGCCGCGACCGTGCAGTACGCGTTGAGCCCCGGATTCACCGTCTCGATCCGCTCGAGGACAGCCTTCACGACCTCGGTGGGTGAGACCTTCTTTCTTCGAATCAAGGCGGCAAGGTCCACCGCCGACGTGAAGCACAGGTCGCGATCCATCAATGTCCGAGAACTTTCCTGGGGTCCAACGCGTCCCGTAGCCCGTCCCCGATGAAATTGATCGACAGCACCGTGAGGAAGATCGCCGTCCCCGGGAAGATCGCCCAGTGCGGCGCGAAGTCGAGGTTGTCCTTGGCGTCGGACAGGATGCGGCCCCAGGTCGGGATGTCGGACGGGAAGCCGAGGCCCAGGAACGACAGCGACGACTCGGCGATGATGGCCGCCGCCACGTCGATGGTGCCGGCGACGATCACGGGGCCGATCGCGTTGGGCAGGATGTGGCGCACCACCTGGCGCAGCGCGGGGGCGCCGAGGCCGCGGGCCGCCTCGACGAACTCCTTCTCGCGCAGCGAGAGGAACTGCGCGCGCACCAGCCGCGCCACCGGCATCCAGCGCAGGCCGCCGATGACCGCGACGATGAGGACGAAGACCCCGGCTTCCGGGCCGAGCGCCTTGTTGAGCAGATCGCGGAAGAGGTAGACGATCAGCAGCAGCAGCGGCAGCTGGGGCAGGGAGAGGAACAGGTCGGTGATCCGCATCAGCGTGTGGTCGGCGACCCCGCCGAAGTGGCCGGCGGTGGCGCCGACGCCGACGCCGATCGTCAGCGCGATCAGCATGGCGGTGATACCCACCGCCAGCGAGATGCGGCCGCCGTACAGCAGGCGGGCGAGCAGATCCTGGCCGAGGTCGTCGGCACCGAGCGGATGTGCCCACGACGGCGCCTGGAGCTTGGCCTTGAAGTCGATCTCGTCGATCGGCACCCGGTAGACGAACGGTCCCACCACCACTGCGACCACCATGACCAGCAGCACCACCGCGCCGAGCGTCGCCAGCCGGTGACGGCGGAAGCGCACGAACGCCTCGGCCCACAGCGAACGGGGTGCCGGTTGCGCCCGCTCCGGCAGCTCGGCGACGACGAGGGTCTGCGAGCGGTTGGCCATCAGCGGTAGGTGATGCGGGGGTCGAGCCAGCCGTACAGCAGGTCGGCCACCAGGTTGAGCAGCACGACGAGGCAGGAGAAGACGAAGGTGATCCCCATGATCACCGGCGTGTCGTTGGCGAGGATCGAGCTGATCAGCAGCGAGCCGATGCCGGGCACCCGGAAGATCTGCTCGGTGATGACGGCGCCCGTGAAGATCGTGGGAATCTGCAGGCCGACCAGCGTCACCACCGGGATGAGCGCGTTGCGCACGGCGTGCTTGACGATGGTGATGCGCTCGGAGAGGCCCTTGGCCCGCGCGGTGTTGATGTAGTCCAGGCGGATCACCTCGAGCACCGCCGAGCGGACGAAGCGGGTGAGGACGGCGCCCTGGGCGAGGCCGAGCACCGCCACCGGCATGATCGCCTGGCGGAGGTGCTCCCAGTAGAACCGCCAGCCGGTCGCGCCGATGTCGGCGCGGTAGATGAAGGGCAGCCAGTCGAGGTAGATCGAGAAGAACAGGATGAACAGGATGCCGATGAAGAAGGTGGGCAGCGAGAAGCCGATGAACGCCAGCGTGGTGGCGATCTGATCGAAGATCGAGTACGGGCGGACCGCCGACAGCGTGCCGACCGGCAGCGCGACGAGGATGCCGAGGAGCTGGGCGGAGCCGAGCACGATCAGGGTGGTCGGCAGCCGCTGGAGGACCAGCGTCGTGACGTTCACCCGGCTGACGAACGAGAAGCCCCAGTCACCGCGCATCATCGAGGTGAACCACCGCACGTAGCGGACGATGACCGGGTCGTCGAGGCCGAACTGCTCGCGCAGGTGCTGGGCCACCTCGCGCGGCACGTTGGGGTTGGTGGCCAGCTCCTCGAAGGGGTCGCCCGGCGCCAGCGCCAGGATCGTGAAGAGGACGAGGCTGATGCCGGCCAGGACGGGCACGGCGATCAGCAGCCGGCGGATCAGGTACTTGAGCATCGGCGACTGGGGCCGGGCCCGCGGGCCCGGCCCCGTGCGTCGGCTACGCCTCGCGGTACCAGTTCTCGAGGTTCCAGAAGTCGGAGTCCCAGCCGCTCTGCTCGACGTGCAGCTTGCCGCTCACCGCCGCCACCCGCGGGCGGAACACGACCGGGATGACGACCACGTTGGCGATGATCAGCTCGTTCATCTTGATGAACAGCGCGGCGCGCTTGACCGGGTCGAGCTCGGTCTCGGCGGCCTTGTAGAGCTTGTCGTACTCGTCGCTCTTCCACCGCGTGATGTTGCGCCCCTGCCACTTGTTGTCCTTCGACGCGACCTCCCACGACGTGAACTGGTTCATGAACAGCTCGGGGTCGGGCTGCGTCATGGTCGTCGTGTACATCTGGATGTCGGTGTAGAAGTGCGTGTAGGTGTCGGGGTTGGCGACGTCGGAGGAGAAGTAGACCGACGCGGTCACCGACTTGAGCTCCATCTCGATGCCGGCCTTGGCGGCCGCCTGCTTGACGATGGCCTGGTTCTTCTGCCGGGGCGCGTTGATGGACGTCTGGTAGACGACCTTCAGCCTGACGCCGCCCTTGGCGCGGATGCCGTCGGCGCCCTTCTTCCAGCCGGCCGCGTCCAGGATCTGGTTGGCCTTGTCGACGTTGAACTCCCACTTCGTGCTCTTGGAGGCGAACCGCTTCGGCTCGTTCAGGAAGTTCGCGGTGGCGATGCCGGTGCGGCCGTAGATCTGCTCCTGCACGGCGCCGCGATCCACCAGGAGGTTGAGGGCCTGGCGGACGGCGGGATCGGTGAGGAAGGGGTGCTTCGTCTTGATGCTGGAGCGCTCGCCGTCCACGTCCTTCCACGGATCGGTGTTGTTGAGCTGGATGTGCTCGATGTTGCCGCCCGCCACGATGTCGGCGCGCCCCTTGCCGCCCTGCTCGAGCCGCTTGAGAATCTCGTCCTCCACCTGCATGTTCCACGCGTAGTCGAACTCGCCGGTCTGGATGACCGCGCGCGCCGCCGACACCGCGTCGCCGCCGCCCTTCATCTCGATCGTGTCGAAGTACGGCCGGTTGGGCAGGTGGTAGGTCGGGTTCAGCTCGCCGCGCACGATGTCGCCGGGCTTGAAGTCCACGAAGCGGTAGGGGCCGGTGCCGACCGGCTTGAGGTTGTTCGGCGCCTCCCGCGACTTGGCGCCCTTGAAGGGCTCGAACAGGTGCTTGGGGATGACCATGCCGCGGATGCCGACGAACGGGTCGGCCCAGAACGGCGTGGGCTTGGCGAAGGTGACCTTGATCGTGTGGCTGTCGATCTTGTCGACCTTGATGTCCTTGTAGGTGCCGATCGAGACCGACGCGGTGGCCGGGTCGGCGGCGAACTCCCACGTGAAGACGCAGTCGTCGGCGGTGAACGGCTTGCCGTCGTGCCAGGCGACGTTCTTCTTGAGCTTCCAGGTGACCGAGCGGCCGTCCTTGGACACCCCGCCGTTCTGCACGCTGGGGATCTCGGCAGCGAGCGAGGGCGACAGGTTGCCGTCGGGATCCCACGATGCCAGCGGCTCGTAGAAGATGCGCGAGCCGTCCTGGTCCTTGGTGCCGACCGCGAAGTGCGGGTTGAGCAGGGTGGCGCCCTGCCACCAGAGCGTCTTCAGCGCGCCGCCGCCGCCGCGCTTGCTCGGCTTGTAGGCAAGCCGCGGCGACTGGGCGTGCGCCACGCCCGCGGAGGCCAGCATCTGGCCGGCCAGCGGCGCGGTCAGCCCCAGGCCGACCATCATCTGCACGAAGCGCCGGCGGCTCAGGCGGCCGCGCTTCACGTCGTCGATCAGCGTTCTCAGCTCACGTTCGTCCATGCAGTCCTCCTCGAGGCAATCGTCATCGGGCCAACCCGCGGTGCTTCCTTATAGTTTCCGCGCCGCAGCGTGTCAAGCCGGCCCGGTCTTGTACCAGTACGGCAGGTGCCAGAAGGTGGAGTCCCACCCCGAGAGATCCATGCCGTGCAGCCGCGCGGCGGCCGCGCCGACCCCGCTGCGCCACAGGACCGTGATCACGACCCCGGCCTGCATGACGAGGTCGTTCATCCGCACGAAGAGGGCGGCGCGCTTGACCGGATCCATCTCGGTCTCGGCGGCGTGCCAGAGGCGATCGTACTCGTCGCTGCGCCAGCGCGTGATGTTCCGCCCGGCCCACTTGTTGTCGCGGGTGGCCGCCTCGGCGGACAGGAACTGGATCATGAACTGCTGGGGGTCGGGCGCCCCCATCGTCGTCGTGTACATCTGCAGATCCGCGTAGAAGTGCGGATAGGTGTCGGGGTTGGCGGCGTCCGACGAGAAGAAGACCGAGGCCACGACCGACTTGAGCTCGAGCTCGATGCCGGCCTTGGCGCACGCCTGCTTCATGATCGCCTGCGTCTTCTGCCGCGGCGGGTTGATCGACGTCTGGAACAGCAGCTTCAGCCGCTTGCCGTCCTTGACGCGGACGCCGTCGGCGCCTTTCTTCCAGCCGGCCGCCTCCAGCAGCGCGCCGGCCTTCTCCACGTTGAACTCCCACTTCGTGCCGGCGGAGCGGAAGCGCGAGGGCGAGTTGAGGAAGTTGGCGGCGGTCTGCCCCTGGCGGCCGTAGATCTGCTCCTGGACCGCCGCGCGGTCGATCAGGACGGCCAGCGCCTGGCGTACCGCGGGGTCGCTCAGGATCGGGTGGGTGGTCTTGAGGCTCGCGCGCTCGCCGTCCACCTCCTTCGACGGATCCGTGGTGTTGAGCTGGACGTGCTCAGGATTGCCCGTCGGCCAGATCTCGATGCGTCCCTTGCCCCCCTGCTCGAGCCTTCGCAGGATGTCGTCCTCCACCTGCATGTTCCACGCGTAGTCGTACTCGCCCGTCTGCAGCACCGCCCGCGCCGCCGAGACGGCGTCGCCGCCGCCCTTCATCTCGATCGTGTCGAAGTACGGCCGGTTGGCCACGTGGTAGGTCGGGTTCAGCTCGCCGCGCACGATGTCGCCCGGCTTGAAGTCCACGAAGCGATAGGGGCCGGTGCCGACCGGCTTGAGGTTGGCCGGCGCCTCGCGCGACTTGGCGCCCCGGTACGCCTCGAAGAGGTGCTTGGGGATGATCATGCCGCGGTAGCCGCAGAACGCGTCGGCCCAGAACGGCGTCGGCCGGCGGAACACGACCCTCACCGTGTGGGTGTCCAGCTTCTCCACGCGCTCCAGGTCGCGATAGTTGCCGTGGAAGACGGAGGCGGTGGCGGGGTCGGCGTTGTACTCCCACGTGAAGACGACGTCGTCGGCGGTGAAGGGCCGGCCGTCGTGCCAGGTCACGCCCTTCTTGAGCGTCCACACCACCGAGGCGCCGTCCCGGGCCACCCCGCCGTTGGCGGCGCTCGGCGTGTCGGCGGCCAGCGCCGGGATCACGTTGCCGTCGGGATCGAAGCCGGCCAGCGGCTCGTAGAAGATGCGCGAGGCGTCCTGGTCCTTGGTGCCGGTGCCGAAGTACGGGTTGAGCAGCGTCGGCGCCTGCCACCACAGGACGCGCAGCGGGCCGCCGCCGCCGCGCTTGCCCGGCGTGAACACGGGCGTCTTCGGCTGGGCGGCGACGCCGGCGGCGGTGAGCATCTGGGCGGCCAGCGGCGCCGTCAACCCCGCCGCCACCATCGTCTGCACGAACCGGCGGCGGCTCACACGCCCGGTCTGCACCTCGTGCATCAGCTCGCGGATCGCGTCCTCGTTCATCATGCGCGGGCCTCCAGCATCGTGGTGGCGACCTCGAGCGCCTCCACCATGGACTCGTGGTTGGCGATGCCCTTCCAGGCACGGTCGAAGGCGGTGCCGTGGTCCACCGAGACGCGCAGGAACGGCAGGCCGACCGTGACGTTCACGCCCGAGAGGCCCGTCCACTTCCGGGTGGCCTCGTCGTACTCGAAGCCGAGCGTCTTGACCGGGATGTGCCCCTGGTCGTGATACATGGCGACGACGATATCAAACTCGCCGCCGCGCGCCCGCGAGAACACGGTGTCGGCGGGCAGGGGGCCGGTGACGGCGAGCCCCTCGGCGCGGGCGGCCTCGATGGCCGGGATGATCGCCGTCTGCTCCTCGTCGCCGAACAACCCCTCCTCGCCGGCGTGCGGGTTGAGGCCGCACACCGCGATGCGACCGCGCGGACGGCCGAGGTCGTCCAGCGTGCGCTGGGCCAGGCGGATCGTGCGCAGCACCCGCTCGCGCGTCACGAGGTCGGGGACGCGGCGGAGCGCCACGTGCGTGGTCACGTGGATGACGCGCAGCTCCTTGCCCATGAGGAGCATGGCGAAGTCCTGCGTGGCGGTGAGCCGGGCGAGGATCTCGGTGTGGCCGGAGTGCTGCACGCCCGCCGCGGCGAGCGCCTCCTTGTTGACGGGCGCGGTGACGATGGCGTGGATCTCACCGCTCCGCGCCAGGCTCACCGCGCGCTCGATGTACTCGTAGGCCGCGCGACCGGCGGCCGCGCTGACCTCGCAGCGCGGCAGCGTGGTCATGTCCACGTTGGCGAGGTCGAGCACCTCCAGCGTGCCCTCGGCCCAGCGGCAATCGGCCACGCGGCTCACCGCGTGCAGCGCCAGCCGGTTGCCGACCAGCGCCAGCGCTTCGGCCATCGCGGACGCGGCGCCGATCACGACAGGCCGGCACGTCGCGCGCACCGCCGGCTCGGCGGCCGCGCGCGCGATGATCTCCGGCCCGACCCCGGCGGGATCGCCCATCGTCACGCCGAGCACCGGCCGCTTCACGCGACCACCGCCTTCTGGAGCGCCACGAGCAGGTCGGGCGGGCCGAAGCCGCCCGCCTTGGTGAGCACGGCGAGAGGCTCGCGGCCGGGCAGGCGGAGATGGCCGAGCGCCAGCCCCGGCGCCGGCGCGCCGGCGACCTCCATGCGGTCGGCGCCCAGCGCGCCCCACAGCGCCACGGCGGTCTCGCCGCCCGTCACGACGACCAGGTCCCAGCGCTCCCGCTCGATGGCGGCGACGGCCTGCTCGACCAGCCGGGCGACGGCGTCGCCGCGCTCGGCGGCGGCGCGCTCGGGCGTCGCCAGCACGGTGAGGCCGGCCGCGCGCGCCTCCTTGATCTGACGGCGCGTGGCGGGGTGGACGCTGCCGGCCACCACCAGCCAGTGGGAGCCGGCCGGGACCTCCGGGCGCTCGCCGAGGAAACCGAGCCGCGCCGCCAGCGCGCGACCCAGCCCGGCCGAGCCCACCAGCAGCGGCGGCGGCGTGACACCGAGCGCGGCCTCCACCAGCGCGTCGAGGTCGGCGTCGGTCTCGGCGTCGGTGACGATGGCGGTGCCGACGAGCCGCCGCACGCGGGCCGTCAGGGCCTCGACGCCGGCGCGGAGCTGGTCGATGGGAATCCAGGCGATCGCGCGGTCGAGCTGCGGCCGCAGCAGGTCCACCACGCTGGAGCCGCCGCGCGGGAAGTGCGGATCGCGCGCGACCGGCGTCTCCGCCACCGGCGTGCCGCCGACGAGCAGCACGCGGTCGAGCACGACGCGGCGCTGGGCCGGGAAGGCCGGGCACACGATGGCCGTGACGGCGCCGGTCGCGCGCATGAGGGCGTCCACCTCGACGCCGATCGGGCCGCGCAGCGTGGAGTCGATCTTCTTGAGCCAGTGACGGGCGCGGCCGCCGGCGGCGACGGAGGCGACGCGCTCGGCCGCCTCGGCGCCGCTCAGCGCGCGGCTCTCGGTGTCCACGACGCGCACGACGGCGTCGGCGGCCGCCCGGCGCGGCCAGATGCTCACGGGCACCGGCCCCCGCGCGGTGAAGAGCGCGCCGGTGTCGCAGGCGCCGGTGAGATCGTCGGCGACGATGGTCAGGGGCCGGGCGCGTGTCGGCTTCATCGGAGGTGGCTCGAAATATAGAGCATTTTCGCCGGCGACACCTGCTCGACCGTGGCCGGTGGCGTCGCGCGGTATACTGCGCGTGACTCACATGCGACCGCTGCCGGCCGTCCTGATCGCCCTCGCGCTCGTCGCTTCCGCCGTGGCCCTCGGTGTCGTCGCGGTGGCGCCGCGGGAGGGCCCGACGCCGCCCGCGCCGGCGGCGCGGGTGAGCGAGCCGGGCGCCGTCGCCCCGGCGCCGCCGGGCGCGCCCGCGCGGCCGAGCGGCCTGTCGCTGGCCGACGCGATCAAGGAGCTCGACCTCATCCGGCCTGTGCGCACGAAGCTCGCCGAGGACTTCACGGTGCCGGCGCCGGCGGGCGGCACGTTCCGGCTGAGCGAGCAGCGTGGCAAGGTGATCATGGTGAACTTCTGGGCGACGTGGTGCCCGCCGTGCCTGGAGGAGATGCCGGCGATGGAGCGTCTCTACCGCCGCCACCGGGACGCCGGCTTCACCCTGATCGCGGTGTCGGTGGACACCGATGCGAAGAAGGTGGCGCCCTTCCTGCACGCCCACCGGCTCACGTTCCCGGTCGGGCTCGACACCGGGATGGACCTGGCCAACGCCTACGCGGTGCGCGCGCTGCCGTCGAGCTTCATGGTGGCGCGCGACGGCACCCTGGCCGCGCTGGCCATCGGCCCGCGCCACTGGGACAGCGCGGCGGCCCACGCACTGGTCGAGGGGATGGTGCGCTGACATGCGCGCCTCGCTCGGCGTCGTGGTGGCGTTCAGCGCCGGCCTCTTCTCGTTCCTGTCGCCGTGCGTGCTGCCGCTGTTCCCGTCGTACCTGTCGTTCATCACCGGCATGTCGGTGGCCGATCTCTCCACCGACCTCACCGCGGCCGCGCGCCGCCGCGTGCTGCTGCACGCGGTGACGTTCGTGCTCGGCTTCTCGGTCGTGTTCGTCGCGCTGGGCGCCTCGTTCAGCGCGGCCGGCCAGCTGCTCTTCCAGTACCGCGACTGGATCCGCCGCATCGGCGGCGCGCTGATCGTCGTCTTCGGCCTCTACATCGCCGGCCTCCTCAACGTGGGGCTGCTCGGCCGCACGCAGCAGTGGCAGATCCGCGAGAAGCCGGCCGGCTACATCGGCTCGTTCCTCGTCGGCGTCACCTTCGCGATCGGCTGGACGCCCTGCGTGGGGCCGATCCTCGGCGCGATCCTGTCGCTGGCCGGCACCGCCGAGACCGTGGGGCGCGGCGTCGGCCTGCTGATCGCCTACTCGGCGGGCCTCGGCGTGCCGTTCCTCCTCTCCGCGCTCGCGCTGGGGTCGTTTCTGCGCTTCTTCAAGCGCTACCGGCCGTTCATCCCGGTCGTCGAGCGGGGCGCCGGCGGGCTGCTCGTGGTGGTCGGCATCCTGGTGGCGACCAACTACTACATCGTCCTCAACTCCTGGGCGATCTCGCTCACCCCGGAGTGGCTCCTCAAGCGCCTCTGAGCGCGCCCGTGCGCGTTCACGTCCGGGTGCCGGCCACCTCGGCCAATCTCGGTCCCGGCTTCGACGCCCTCGGCCTCGCCCTGGGGCTCTACAACGAGGTGACGGCCGGCGAGGCCGACGGCGTGACGATCGCCCTGGAAGGCGAGGGGTCGGCGCGGCTGCCGACGGGCGCGGACAACGTGGTGGCGCGCGGCGTGCGCCAGGCCTACGAGGCGGCGGCGCGGCCGTTCAGGGGTGTCGCGCTGACGTGCGTCAATCGCATTCCGGCCGCGCGCGGCCTGGGCTCGAGCGCGGCGGCGTGGGTGGGCGGGCTCGTGGCCGGCAACGCGCTGCTGGGCGGGCCGCTCGCCCGCGAGGCGCTGCTGGCGCTGGCCGCGCGGGCCGAAGGCCACCCCGACAACGTGGCCGCCGCGCTCTTCGGCGGGCTCACCGTCTCCTGCGCGCTCGCCGACGGGCGGGTGACGACCGTGACGCTGCCGGTGCCGCCCGCGCTGCGCTGGGTCGTGCTGGTGCCGGAGATCACGAGCGCGACCGCCGAGGCCCGCGCGGTGCTGCCGCCCTCGGTGCCGCGCGCCGACGCGGTCTTCAACGTGCAGCGGGTGGCGCTGCTGCTGGCGGCGCTGCAGGCCGGGCGGCTCGACGCGCTGGGGGCCGCGCTCGACGACCGGCTGCACCAGCCCTATCGCGAGCGGCTGTTCCCGTGGCTCCCCGCGGTGATCGCGGCGGCCCGCGCGGCCGGCGCGCTCGGCGGTGTGCTCTCCGGCGCGGGGCCGTCGGTGCTGGCCGCCGTCACCGGCGAGGCCGACGCCGTCGCGCGCGCGATGGAGCGCGCGCTCGCCGCCGCCGGCATCCCGGGCCACGCGCGCGCGCTCCCCGTGGACACCGAGGGCGCGGTCGCCCGCCCGCGGTAGCGGCCGCCCCATCCCCCCGCCGGGCGTCACGCCGCGCATCCTCGTCGCCGTCGTCTGGGTGACGCTGGCCGTCGCCTACGGCCTGTTCTTCTCGTTCTCGATCTTCTTCGTGCCGCTCATCCAGGAGTTCCACTGGTCGCGCGCGCTCACCGCCGGCGCCATGTCGGTCTCGGCGATCGTGCAGGGGCTGGCCGCACCCGTCGCCGGCGTGCTGGCCGACCGCTTCGGCGCCCGGCTACTGGTGGTCACCGGCACGCTGCTGCTGGCGGCCGCCTCGATGCTGGGCGCGACGATCCAGGCGCCGTGGCATCTCTATCTCTACACGGGTGTCCTCGGCGCGCTCGGGCTGGTGGCGGTGGGTTGGGTCCCGATGGGGCTGCTGCTCTCGCGCTGGTTCCACGCGCGGCGTGGCCGCATGGCCGGCGTCGCGTTCTCCGGCATGGGCTTCGGCGTCTTCGTCATCGGCCCCCTCACGCAGTGGCTGATCGCCGCCACGACGTGGCGCACGGCGAGCTTCCTCCTGGGCGCCGGCGCGCTCGTCCTCCTCCTGCCGCTCGTGCTGTGGGGCGTCCGCGACGGACCGGCCGAGCCCCGCCGGGCGGACGCGGGATCGGGCGCGCCCGCCCCCGGGGGCACGCATCGCCCGGACGTGACGCTGGCCGACGCGCTGAGGTCGCGCGCCTTCTGGGCGCTGTTCGCCGCGTACTTCTGCACGCCGCTCGCCGTGTTCCCGGTGGCGACGCACGCGGTCGCCTTCGCGGTGGACCAGGGCTACCCGCCGATGCTGGCGGCCTCCGCGTGGGGCGCCATGGGGCTGATGTCCACCATCGGGCGCGCGAGCTTCGGCGTGCTGGCCGATCGCGTCGGCGGCCCGCCGGCCGCCATGCTGTCGTTCGCGTGCACGGCCGGCGGCGCCGCCGCGCTGCTCGCGCTGGAGGCGGTGCCGGGCGCGGGCTGGCTGGTGGTCTTCGCGGTGCTTTTCGGCCTCGGCTTCGGCGCCCGCGGCCCGATCATCACCGCGATGGCCGCCGAGTGGTTCGGCGGGCGACGCTTCGGGGCGATCTACGGCGCGCTGAACCTCGGCAACGGCCTGGCCGGCGCCCTCGGCCCGTGGTTCGGCGGCGCCGTGCACGACGCCACCGGCTCCTACCGCGTGGCGTTCCTGGCCTCGATCGTCTTCTGCGGCATCGGCTCGGCGTGCTTCTGGCTCGCCCGCCGGCGCACGCCTTGACGCGCGCGCGCGCGCAATGCTAACTGGGTCGGCATGAGCGACGCGCCCGGCGGCGTGCTGCCCGATCACGAGCTGCGCGCGGCAGTGGAGGCGGGCTGGATCACCGCGCCGCTCCCCCTCGGCGACGAGCAGTTCCAGCCGGCCAGCCTCGACCTTCGGCTCGGCCCCCAGGCCTATCAGCTGCGCGCGAGCTTTCTGCCGTTCCGGGAGACCGTGCAGGACCGGCTGGACGGCGACGGTGACCTCGTCATCGACCGCCTCTCCCTGGGGGACGGCACCACGCTGCAGCGGGGCTCGGTGTACCTGGTGCCGCTGCTGGAGTCGCTGGCGCTGCCGGCAGGGATGCGCGGCCGCTCGAACCCGAAGAGCACGACCGGGCGGCTGGACATCTTCACGCGCGTGATCACCGACCGGACGCCGCGCTTCGACGAGATCGCCCCCGGCTATCACGGCCGGCTCTACCTGGAGGTCTCGCCCCAGTCGTTCCCGGTACGCGTGCACGCCGGCGCCTCGCTCAACCAGCTCCGGCTGCTGGTCGGCGACAGCGCGACCTCCGACGCCGCCCTGCGCGAGATCTACCGCGCCTCGCCGCTCCTCTACGACGACGACGACCGGCCGGTGCCGCTCGAGCGCGCGACGTTCAACGACGGGCTCTGCATGGGCGTGGACCTGTCGGGCCGCGCCACCGGCGGCATCATCGGCTTCCGCGCGCACCCCAACCCGCCCGCCGTCGACCTGGCGCGCGTGGCCCACTACGATCCCGTCGAGTTCTGGGAGCCGATCAAGCGGCCGGGGCGCGACGCGTACATCCTCGAGGCCAACCGGTTCTACATCCTGGTCTCCAAGGAGCGCATCCGCGTCCCGCCCGACTTCGCCGCCGAGATGGTCGTCTACGACGCCGGGGCGGGGGAGATCCGCACCCACTACGCGGGCTTCTTCGATCCCGGCTTCGGCTTCGGCGACGGCAGCGTGCTCGGCACCAAGGTCGTGATGGAGGTGAGGGCCCGGGAGGTGCCGTTCCTGGTCTACGACGGCCAGATCTCGTTCAAGGTCTGGTTCGAGCGGCTGCGCAGCCGGCCCACGCGCGTGTACGGCGTGGGTCTGCAGTCCTCGTACCAGCACCAGACCCTCAGCCTGAGCAAGCATTTCCGCGCGGCGGGACGGTGATCGGGTTAAGATCGGGATGGCGAGGTCACCGGCCGGTCGTGGACACCGTCCCGTGCCCCGATGGAGGGCCTCATGGCTGAGCAGAAGAAGAAGGAGACGCGGCCTGTCAAGCCCAACGAGGGCGGCGGCGACGGCGCCGCGGCAAACCCCGAAGTGGCCAAGAAGGGCAAGAAGATCAAGGAGGACATCGACAAGCTCCTTGACGAGATCGACGACATCCTCGAGGAGAACGCCGAGGAGTTCGTCAAGAGCTACGTCCAGCGCGGCGGCCAGTAGGCGATGCCCATCTACGAGTACCGCTGCCGCGGCTGCGGCAAGGATTTCGAGAAGTACGTGCCCGGCGTGTCCACCACGGTCGCCTGTCCCGAGTGCGCCAGCGGCGACATCACCCGCAAGCTGTCGGTCTTCGGCCTCAAGAGCGACGGTGGATTCGTCGCCTCCTCGGTCCCCAGCGGCGGCGGCTGCTGCGGCGGGGGCGGCTGCGGCTGCCACTGATCCCGCCGGCGCGCCGGTGACCCGCCACCCATTCGAAGGGCCCTCCGGGGCCCTTCGCGCTTGATGGACCTCCGCCGCCTCGAGATCTTCCTGAAGGTCGCCGAGCTGGGCAGCTTCTCACGGGCGGCCGAGGCGCTCTTCCTCACGCAGCCCACCGTCTCCGAGCACGTGCGCGCGCTGGAGGACGAGCTGGGCGTGCAGCTCCTCGACCGGCTCGGGCGCGGCACCACGACGACCCGGGCCGGCCAGCTCCTGCTCGGCTACGCGCGGCGGCTGCTGGCGCTCTCGCGCGAGGCGCGCCAGGCCATCGAGCAGTTCCAGGGGCGCGTCGGCGGCGAGCTGGTGGTGGCGGGCTCGACGATTCCCGGCGAGTACGTGCTGCCGGCGCTGATCGGCGCCTTCCGCGGCAAGTACCCCGACGTCCGCATCTCGCTGCGCATCGGCGACAGCCGCCAGGTGCAGGAGTGGGTCGAGGAGGGCCACGTGGAGATCGGCATCATGGGTGCGGTGCCGGCCTCGCGCGTGCTGGACGCCCGCCAGCTCATGGCCGACGAGCTCGTGCTGGCGGTGCCGCCCGGCCACGCGTGGGTCGCGCGCAAGAGCGTGTCGATCGCGGACGTCAAGCCCGAGCCGCTGATCCTGCGCGAGCGCGGCTCGGGGTCGCGGGAGGCGCTCGAGCACGCGCTCAAGGAGGCCGGTCTCGACCTCACCGCCTTCCACGTGGTCGGCGAGATCGCCTCCACCCAGGCGGTGAAGCAGGCCGTGCGCGCCGGCCTCGGCGTGTCGTTCGTCTCGGCGCGGGCGGTGAGCGACGAGTGCCGCGCGGGGCTGCTGGCCTGCGTGAAGATCCGTGACCTGAGGGTGGCGCGCGCGTTCCACCTCGTCACGCACCGCGATCGCAGCCGCTCGCCGCTGGCCCAGGCCTTCCTCACCTTCGTCGAATCCCAGCCGGCCGGCCGTTCGTCGTAACGCGTAAGATGTCCGCGATGGATCAGCGGCCCCGCATCCGCCTCACCTCGTACGCCGCCTGCGCCGGCTGAGCGTCCAAGATGGCTCCTGGAGATCTCCAGGAGGTGCTCGCCGGGCTCAAGCGGCCCGCCGGCCTGTCGGCCGACGCCGAGCGCAATCTGCTCGTCGGGCTGGGCCGCGCCGACGACGCCGCGGTCTACCGTCTGGCCCCCGACCTGGCGATCGTCGAGACCGTGGACTTCTTCCCGCCGGTGGTCGACGACCCGTGGACCTGGGGGGCGGTGGCCGCGGTCAACGCGATGTCCGACGTGTACGCGATGGGCGGCGAGGTGCTGTTCGCGCTCGCGGTGGCCGGCTTCCCCCGCGACTTCGACAAGGCGATCATCACCGAGGTGTTCCGCGGCGCGAGCGAGAAGGTGGCCGAGGCGGGCGGCGTGATCGCGGGCGGCCACACCGTCGTGGATCCCGAGCCGAAGTACGGCCTGTGCGTCACCGGGCGCGTGCACCCGGACCACGTGCTCGTCAAGGGCGGGTTGCGCGCCGGCGACCGGCTCTTTCTCTCGAAGCCGCTCGGCACCGGCGTCATCACCACCGCGGCCAAGGACGACGCCGCCCCCGCCGACGTGGTGGCGGGCGCGGTCGCCAGCATGCTGCGGCTCAACCGGGCGGCCGCGCGCGTGGCGCGCGAGCACGGCGCCGCCGGCGCGACCGACATCACCGGCTTCGGCCTGCTCGGCCATGTGCTGGAGATGGTCGAGGCCTCGGGCGCCGGCATCGCGCTGAGCGCCGCGCGGGTGCCGCTGCTGCCCGGCGCGCTGGCGCTGGCCGAGGGCGGGCACTTCAGCGGCGGCATGAAGCGCAATCGCCGCCACGTCGATCAGGTGCTGGGCCCGCGCCTGCAGCTCGACGCAGGCGTGCCCGCCGCGCTCGCATCCCTGCTCACCGAGTCGGAGACCTCCGGCGGCCTGCTCTTCTCGGTCGCGCGCGCGCGCGCCGGCGGCGTGCTCGCCGCCCTGCGCGCTGCCGGCGAGGAGGGGTGGGAGATCGGCGAGGTCGTCGCCGACCCCGTGATCCGCGTCCGTCCCTGACCCCGCCGCGCTGATCATCGCCCGGTCCGATTGCCGCGGGCGGTTGGTATCGCGCCTACCGATTTGCCTTCCTCGCAAATCCCGATACCCTTCACACCGATCGAGACGCGCATGACTTCGAGCGGCGATCGGGGGGACTCATGAGGCGGCGGACGTTTCTCAAACAGGGGCTCGGTGTCTCGGCGGGCATGCTCACGCTCGGCCTGCCGCGCGCGGCGCGGCGCGCGCTGGCGGCGGAGGACCGGTGGCGGACCTTCGAGGTCGTGGCGCGGGTGGAGCCGACCGGGCCGGCGGGCGTGACCCGGGGCTGGGTGCCGGTGCCGCTGATGGGGGAGACCGATTATTTCCGCCGTCTCGGCGACTCCTGGAAGGGCAACGCGACGACGACGCGGCTGGTGCGCGACGAGAAGTACGACGCCGGCCTCGTCTACGCGGAGTGGGAGGCCTCCGAGAAGGCGCCGGTGCTCGAGATCACCAGCCGCTTCACGACGCGCGACCGGTTCGTGGACCTCACGAAGCCGCCCGCCGGCGCCCCCGCCGAGGACGCGGCGGTGCTGAAGAAATATCTACAACCCAGCCAGTTCATTCCCACCGACGGGATCGTGCTCGAGACGGCCCAGGGGATCGTCAAGGGCGAGACGACGGAGGTCGGGCGGGCGCGGGCGCTCTACGAGTGGATCGTGGAGAACACCTTCCGCGATCCGAAGGTGAAGGGGTGCGGTCTCGGCAACATCCGGACGCTGCTCGAGACACGCTACCTCGGCGGCAAGTGCGCCGACCTCAACGCGCTCTACGTCGGCCTGGCGCGCTCGGTCGGGCTGCCGGCGCGCGACGTCTACGGCGTGCGCTGCGCCGACTCGGCAACGTTCAAGAGCCTCGGCAAGAGCGGCGACATCAGCAAGGCGCAGCACTGCCGGGCCGAGGTCTACCTGACCGGCTACGGCTGGGTGCCCGTCGACCCTGCCGACGTCCGCAAGGTCGTGCTCGAGGAGCCGCCCGCCGGGCTGCCGCTGACCGATCCGCTGGTGAAGCACGCCCGGGCCAAGCTGTTCGGCGCCTGGGAGATGAACTGGCTGGCCTTCAACTACGCGGCCGACGTGAAGCTGCCGGGCTCCCAGGGCAAGCCCGTGCCATACCTCATGTACCCGCAGAGCGAGACGGGCAACGAGCGCAAGGACAGCCTGGAGCCGGCCACGTTCAAGTACACGATCGCGGCGAAGGAGATCACCGCGTAGTCGACGTCAGGCTCAGGGCTTCTGCTGGGGGGCTCGGTCGCTCTTCAGGACGGCCAGGAGGCGCTTCTTCAGCTCGGCGGGAATCGGGACGTCGCCCAACGTTCGCGCCGCACCGATCGTTCCTCGGTACGTGTTGATGAACGCGACGCAGGGCGGGCACCCGTCGATGTGGAAGTCGATCAGCTGTTGCGTATGGCCGGGGAGGGTGCCGTCCAGATAGTCGCCGAGGAGCTCGGCGATCTGCCGGCACTCGATCTCGTTCTGCCCCCCGGAGCTACAGCCTGGCATCGGTCCTCATTATAGATGGATGCGCCTCGGGCCGCCGTCGATTCCAAAGAGGGGGTATCCTCGCAGCCCATGCCCCGGCTGGCAATCCTGGCGCCGTTCGCGTCGCCCTCGGTGCGGGGCAACGCCGTCACCGTCGAACGCATCGTGCGCGGGCTGCGCGAGCGGGGCGCCGACCTGCGCGTCTGGGACCTGTCGGCGGTGGCGGAGGCGATGGTCGAGGACCAGGTCGAGGCCGCGCGCCCCGCGCTGCTCCACGCCTTCCACGCCTACCGTGTCGGGCCGCTCGCGCTGCGGCTGGCCCGCCGCCTCGAGGTCCCGCTCGTCGTCACGCTCACCGGCACCGACGCCAACCACGACCTGTTCGATCCCGCGCGCGCGGCCAGCGTGCGCCGCGTGCTGGAGGGCGCCGCCGCCGTCACCGCCTTTCACGCGTCGATCGTCGAGCGGGTCGCCGGCGCGCTACCGGATCTGGGCGGGCGTCTCGTGGTCGTGCCGCAGGCGGTGCGATTCGAGCAGGCGCTGGCGTTCGACCTCGCGGCTGTCTGGCCGCTGCCGGCCGACCGCGTCCTGGTGGTGCTCCCGGCGGGCATCCGCGAGGTGAAGGCGCCGCGGATGCCGCTCCAGCCGCTCGACCGCGTGGCGGCCGCCGACCCGCGCGTGCGGCTGGCCTACGCCGGTCCCGTCCTCGACGCCGCCGAAGGCGAGGCGCTGCGGCGCGAGCTGGCCCGGCGACCGTGGGCGCGCCACCTCGGCGCGGTCCCGCACGCGCAGATGGCCTCGCTCCTCGGCCAGGCCGACATCGTGCTGAACTGCTCGGTGTCGGAGGGCGGCATGGCGAACTCGGTCCTCGAGGCGCTGGCGCTCGGCCGCGCGGTGCTGGCCTCCGACATCCCCGGCAACCGCGCGCTCGTCCACGACGGGGTGACCGGTCTGCTCTTCGGCGGCGCCGAGGAGCTCGCCGTCAAGGCCGCGCGGCTCGCCGGCGACCCCGCGTTGCGCACGCGACTGGGGCGGGCCGGGCGAGCGCTCGTCGAGCGCGAGTATCCGCCGGCGCGCGAGCTCGACGGCTACGCCGCCGTCTATCGAAGCCTCGCCGGCGTCCTGCTTGCCTGAGCGTTCGGCACGCTGCCCGGCGCCGGGGCTCATCGCTGGCGCGGGCCTTGCACCGCCCCCGCTAATTCACGCGCCCTCTGGTAGGCGCTTTACGGGGTCCTTATAATGGCAGCGTAATGACCCTCCGCATCCGACCGGGAGCCCCCCGCCGCATCATTTCGGGACGCAGAGAGGAGTCGCGATGACGCAGGACCTCCGCGCGCAGGACTTCGTCGCCTCGTTCGAGGCGCTTCGGGCCGAGGTCGAGAAGATCATCGTCGGGCATCGCGAGATCATCAATCACGTCCTGATCGGCATGTTCGGCGGCGGGCACGTGCTGCTCGAAGGGGTGCCGGGGCTGGGCAAGACGCTGCTGATCAAGACGCTGGCGGAAGGATTGGAGCTGTCCTTCTCGAGAATTCAGTTCACGCCTGATCTGATGCCCGCCGATATCATCGGCACGAACATCATCGTCGAGGACGCCGACGGCCGGAAGCACTTCCAGTTCCAGCCGGGGCCGATCTTCGCCCACATCCTGCTCGCCGACGAGATCAACCGCGCCACCCCCAAGACGCAGTCCGCGCTGCTGGAGGGGATGCAGGAGTCCTCGGTGACGGTGGGCGGCGTGTCGCGCCCGCTGCCGGGACCGTTCTTCGTGCTCGCCACGCAGAACCCGATCGAGATGGAGGGCACCTATCCGCTGCCCGAGGCGCAGCTCGATCGCTTCTTCTTCAAGCTGCGGGTGCGCTACCCGGCGCTGGAGGAGCTCAACGCGATCATCGACCGCACGACGCAGGCGCGCGCGGTCACGGTGGACCGGGTGATGAGCGGCGCCCAGGTGCTCGGATTCCGCGAGCTGATCCGCGAGGTGCCCATCGCCGCCCACGTGCGCGACCTCGTCTCGACCGTCGTCATGGCCACGCACCCCCTGTGGGAGCACGCGCCGGAGGCCACGCGCCGCTTCGTGCGCTACGGCGCCAGCCCGCGGGGCGCGCAGGCGCTGGTCCTCGGCGCCAAGGTGCGCGCGCTCGCCGAGGGGCGCTTCAACGTGAGCGTGGACGACGTGCGCGCGCTGGCCGCCCCCGCCCTGCGCCACCGCATCATCCTGAACTTCGAGGGTGAGGCCGAGGGCACGGACATCGACGCCCTCGTCACCCAGATCTTCGAGAGCGCCGAGGCCGCGATCGTCCAGGGCAAGGAACCGTTCCTCCGCTGAGCCGGGAGGGTGTGATGGCGCATCCGGAGACGCTCGATCGCCTCGTCCGGCGGGTGGCCGCGCAGGTGCGGCGCCGCCGCGTCGAGCACTACGCGCTGCGCGGGGCCTTCTGGGCGAGCCTCGCCGCCGTCGCGCTGCTGCTCCTGAGGCAGGCGCTCGGCGCCGTCGCGCTGCCGCTGGCCGGCGGCGTCCTGCTCGCCGGCGCGCTCGCCGGCGCGCTGTGGGGTGCGCTGCGCCGCACGCCGTGGGCCGACGCGGCCCGCCTGGCCGATCGCGCGTGGGGGCTCGAGGACCGCGTGGCGACGGCGCTGGAGTGGGCCGACCGCTCGGACCGCACGCCGCTCGTCGATGCGCTGCTCGCCGACGCGGTGGCCCGCGTCGAGGGGCTGCAGCTTCGCATGGCGGCCCGCCGGGTGATCCCGCGCGACGGCCGCTTCCTGCCGATCCCCCTCGCGCTCGCCGTCGTGCTCGCGCTGGCGCCGCCGGTGCCGCTGCCGTCGGGCCGCCTGCCGGACTTCTCGGCGGCGGGGCAGGATGACCCGAACGAGCCGCGCATGGACGCCTCGCTCATGGAGGAGCGGGCCCGGCCGGTCGCCAAGGACAAGCTCAAGCCGACGTCGTTCGAGGAGCGCGACATCGCCACGCGCGGCGGCGGCTCCGGCGGCACGATGAGCGGTGATCTCTCGGCCGTCTTCAAGGACACCGCGCTGTCGTCGCAGCGTCCCGACTTCCAGAGCTTCCTCAAGCGGGGCGACGATCGGCTGAAGCTGCTCGAGCAGGCCGACCGCCTGCCCGACCTCCAGTCGGACTTCACGGCCAGCCAGTACAAGATGGTCTATCGCAAGTCCAAGGCCCTCACCAGCGGGCTGCGGCCCGACATCTCGCCGCAGAAGCTCAAGGAGCTGCTCGAGGAGATGGAGCGGCTCGGGCGCAAGGGCGGCGCCAACTGGCAGGGCGACGCCGCCGAGGGCATGGAGGCGATGGAGGGCGGCCAGACCGATCGCGCGATGGAGGCGATGCAGCGCGCGCTCGACAAGATGCGCGCGCAGGACGAAGCCACGCGCTCGGGCAAGAACCTCAAGGGCGGGCGCGAGTCGAGCCGCGGCGGCACCAGCCGCGACCGTCGCGGCGGCAGCGGCGAGGGCGGCCCCGAGGACCAGGACTTCGGCGAGGGGGAGGGGCTGCTGCCGGGCAAGGGCCGGAGCTCGTCGCCGAAGGGCGAGGCGACCAGCCGGCTGCGCGCCAGCCCGTTCGACGTCGGCGTCGAGGGCGAGACGCGGCGCGGCCGCAAGGAGGGGTACGACACCAACCTCACGGGCCGCGGTGGGCAGATGGGCTCGCGCCTGCAGTACCTGGGCGTCATCGGGCAGTACCGTAAGATGATGGAGGACGCGATCGCCCGCGAGTCGGTGCCGCGCGACTTCCACTCACAGATCAAGGACTACTTCCAGGCGCTCGACGAGCGATAGCCTGTGCCCACGGCCGCCCGCGCGAGCTTCTTCACGCCCGAGTTCCTCGCCCAGCTCGAGCGCCTCTCGCTGCTGTCGCGACGGACGTTCCGCGGCAGCGTGAAGGGTGAGCGCCGCAGCCCGCGTCGCGGCTCCAGCGTCGAGTTCGCCGACTACCGCGCCTACGGCCATGGCGACGATCTCCGGTACGTGGACTGGAACATCTACGGCCGGCTCGACCGGCTGCACGTCAAGCTGTTCGTGGACGAGGAGGACCTCTCCCTGCACCTGCTGGTGGACGCCTCCGCCTCGATGGGCTTCGGCGCGCCGTCCAAGCTCGCCTACGCCCTGCGGGTGGCCGCCGCGCTGGGGTTCGTGGGGCTGGTCAACTTCGAGCGGGTCGGTCTCGGCGTCCTGCGCGAGCGCGTCGCGGAAGGCTGGCCGCCCACCCGCGGGCGCGCGCACGTGCTGCCGATGATGGACTTCCTGGCCGGCGTGGAGCCGGGCGGCGTCACCAGCATCAACGAGGGGCTGGCGAACTACGCGCAGCGCGCGCGGGAGCCCGGCCTCGCCGTGCTGATCTCCGACCTGCTCGATCCCGCCGGCTACGAGCGCGGCATCCGCGCGCTGCTCGAGCGGCGGTTCGACGTACACATCGTGCACCTGCTCGATCCCGAGGAGATGAACCCCACGCTGGGCGGCGACCTCCGGCTGATCGACAGCGAGACGGACGAGCTGCGTGATCTCACCGTGGACGCGGAGGCACTGCGCGCCTACCACGAGCGGCTGCGCGGCTTCCTGGAGCGCGCCGAGGCCTTCTGCCGCACCCACGAGCTCGGCTACCACCGCGTGCTCACCGACATGCCGGTGGAGGCCTTCGTGGTGGCGCAGCTGCGCGGGCGGATGCTCGGATGACGTTCCTCTCGCCGCTGGCCTTCGCGATCTTCGCGCTCTCGCTGCCGCTGGTGCTCCTCTACTTTCTCAAGGTGCGGCGGCGCGACCGGCGGGTGTCGAGCCTGCTCCTGTGGGACGCCGCGCTCCGCGATCGCGAGGCGTCCACGTTCTTCCAGCGGCTTCAGCGCGACCCGCTGCTGATCCTCCAGATCCTCGCGCTGCTCGCGCTGACGGTGGCGCTGGCCCGTCCCATCGTCACCGTCATGGGCGAGGGCGCCCGCAAGGTCGTGATCGTCCTCGACGTGTCGGCGTCCATGAAGGCGCGCGACGTGCCGCCCTCCCGCTTCGAGGCGGCGCGCGGCGAGGCCCTGCAGCTGGTGCGGCGGCTGGGCGAGGCGGCCGAGGTGATGGTGGTCGAGGCCGGCGTGCAGCCCACCGTCTCCGCCGCGCTCACTCGTGACCACGATCGCGCGCTGGCGGCGATCCGCTCCGCCTACGCCCGCGACCTGCCCAACCGCCTGCCCGAGGCGGTCCGCACGGCCCGCGCCCTCGTCGGCGCCGACCCGCGCGCCGAGATCCACGTCTTCACCGACGGCGCCTACGCCCTGGGGACCTCGCCGGAGACGACCGATCCCCGCGTGCGCTGGATCGGCGTCGGGCGGCGCAGCCAGAACGTCGGCATCACCAACCTGTCCGTCCGCAAGGGCTACGCGGGCTCGTTCGACTACCAGGCGTACGTCTCGATGGTGAACTACACGCCGGAGGCGCAGACCTTCGACTTCTCGCTCGAGATGGACGGCCGCACGCTGGCCGAGAAGTCGCTGACGCTGGAGCCGAGCGTGCGCCGGTCGGTGGTGCTGCCGTTCACCCACACCGGCGGCGGCGCGGTGGCGGCGCGGCTGCACATCAACGACGACCTCTTCAGCGACAACGTGGCGTGGGCGGTGCTGCCGCCGCCCCGCAAGATCGCGGTGACGCTGGTCAGCCCCGGCAACCTGTTCCTGGAAAAAGTCCTCAAGACCGATCCCCAGGTCGCGCTCGACGTGAAGACGCCCGAGCAGTACGAGGGTGGCATGGGCGAGGCCGACGTGGTCGTCCTCGACTCGGTCAACCTCCCACGCGTGGGCGCCGGGCGCTTCGTGTTCGTCAACACGGTGCCGGGCGACGTGCCGATCGAGGTCCTCGGCCGCATCGAGCAGCCCACGATCATGGACTGGGACCACAGCCATCCGGTGATGCGGCACGTGGAGTTCGCCAAGGTCGCGATCGAGGACGCCATGCGCCTGCGGCCGCTGGCGGCGGGACGGCCGCTGGTGGAGGCGGTCGGCGGCCCGCTGATCTACGCGCTCGAGGAGCAGGACCGCAAGGCCATCGTCATCGGCTTCGATCTGTTCAAGACGGACTTCCCGCTGCGCGTCGCGTTCCCGCTGATCCTGTCCAACACGCTGCGCTGGCTGCACCCGGCCGCCCTCGACCAGTCGAGCCTGCAATTCGCGGCCGGCCAGCCGATCTTCCTGCCGATGGCCCACGGCATCGCCTCGGCCACCGTGACCACGCCGAGCGGGCGCGCCGTGAAGGCGCCGATCACGCGCGGCGCGCTCAGCTTCACGGAGACCGACGAGGTCGGCCTCTACACGATCTCGACGGCGCGCGGCGACATGCGCGTGGCCGTGAACCTCATGGACGCCGACGAGTCGAACCTGGCGCCGCGCCCGCTGCCGGCGCCGACGGGCGGCCGGGCCGAAGCGCCGGCGCCGGTGCCGGTGCAGCGCGAGCTGTGGCCGCTGTTCGTCACCGTCGCGATCCTGCTGCTGGTGGTCGAGGGGCTGCTCTACTGGCGGCGCCAGAGCGCGGGGCGGCTGGCGCTGCCCCGGGAGGCCGGCGACCGCTGGGCGCTGGCGATGCGCGGCGCCCTCGTGGTGGTGCTGGCGCTCACCCTCGCCCGGCCCGCGCTGCCGCGCTGGGTGGACCGGCAGAACGTCGTGTTCCTGCTCGACAGCTCGGACAGCATCAGCCTGACCGCCCGCGAGCGCGCCTACCGCTTCGTCGCCGACTCGGTCCGCAGCATGCGTCCGGGGGACCGCCACAGCGTGATCGTCTTCGGCGAGCAGGCGGTGGTCGACCAGCCGCTGTCCAACCGGCCGGTGGTGGATCGGCCGCGGGCCCAGGTGGGCGGGCGCGGCACCGACATCTTCCAGGCGATCCAGCTCGCCCTGGCCACGCTGCCGCCGGGCCACGCCAACCGTATCGTCATGCTGACCGACGGCCGTCAGAACAGTGGCAACGCGCTGGCGGGGGCGCAGGCCGCGAAGAACGCCGGGGCGGATCTCTACTACGTCGCCGCGCCGCTCACCTTCACGCAGGAGGTCGTCGCCGAGTCGATGGTCCTGCCGCAGGAGGTGAAGTACGGCGAGCCGTTCCAGGCCAAGCTCGTGGTGTGGAGCCACAAGGAGACGCAGGGGCGCGTGTCGCTGTTCCGCAACGGGGAGTTCCTCGGCTCGCAGATCGTGCGGATGACCGCCGGCAAGAACGTCTTCGCCTACCGGCAGGCGCTCGACCAGAGCGGCATCCACGTGTACCAGGCGGCGATCGAGGTCGAGGGCGACACCATCGAGGAGAACAACCGCGCCGTCGGCACCGTCGTCGTGCGCGGGCGGCCTCAGGTGTTGCTGGCCGACAAGGACCGCTCGCACGCCCAATCGCTCGCGACGGCCCTGCGCTCGCAGAACATCGACGTGACGGTGGTGGAGCCGCCCGGGGTGCCCAAGGATCTCGCCGGGCTGCAGAGATTCGACGGAGTCGTTCTGTCGAACGTCTCGTCGCTGAAGCTGACGCGGCCGCAGATGACGCTGATCCGCGACTACGTCCGCGACTACGGCGGCGGGCTCATGATGATCGGCGGCGAGGAGAGCTTCGGGCTCGGCGGCTACTACCGCACGCCCGTCGAGGAAGCGCTGCCGGTGACGATGGAGGTCAAGCAGAAGGTCGAGATCCCCAGCCTCGCGGTGGTGCTCTCGATCGACCGCTCGGGCTCGATGGCCATGTCCACCGACGAGAAGATCACCAAGCTCGACCTCGCCAAGGAGGCCGCCCACCTCGTGGTGGACCTGCTCGACGAGCGCAACGAGGTCGGCGTGATGTCGTGGGACACCGAGTTCATCTGGGACTCGCCGGTGCGGGCGGCGCGGGACAAGTCCGCCATCCACCACGCGATCGCCACCATCAAGGCGGGCGGGGGCACCGACGGCTATCCGGCGCTCAAGGAATCCTACGCCGTCCTGTTCGACCGCCCCGCGCTGCTCAAGCACGTGATCTTCCTCTCGGACGGCCAGATGACCCGCGGCGACTTCCAGGGGCTCCTGCGCCGGATGTCCAAGGACAAGATCACCGTCTCGACGGTGGCGATCGGCAAGGACGCCGACGTCCAGCTCATGGTGGACATCGCCAAGTGGGGGCGGGGCCGCTTCTACTACACCGAGGACTCGCAGACCATCCCGCGCATCTTCACGCTGGAGACGCAGCTCGCCTCCAAGGCCTCGCTGGTCGAGCAGCCGTTCAAGCCCCAGCTTACGGCGCCCGCCCACGAGGCCATGCAGGAGATCGACTGGAAGAACGTGCCGCCGCTCGGCGGCTACGTGGCGACCACGCTGAAGCCGACCGCCGAGCTGGTGCTGATGAGCCACCAGGAGGACCCGGTGCTGGCCACCTGGCGGTTCGGCCTGGGGCGGGCGGCGGCGTTCACCTCCGACGCCAAGGCCAAGTGGGGCGTGCTGTGGCTGCGCTGGCGGGACTTCAACAAGTTCTGGGCCCAGCTCACCCGCTGGACCCTGCGCAGCGGCATTCGCAGCGACACCACCGCGACCGTGCAGCGCATCGACACCACCGGCGAGGTGGTGGTGGACGCGGTGGACGCCAAGGGCGAGTTCATCAACTTCCTGGACTCGCAGATCGGCGTGGTCGCGCCCAATCGCGAGCGGACGGTGGTCGAGCTCGAGCAGATCGCCCCCGGCCGCTACCGGGGACGCTTCCCGGCTCCCGGCGAGGGCGTGTACCTGGTGGGCATGGCCCAGCGCAAGGGCGATCGGGTGATCGGCTCGCAGCTCGCCGGTCTGGTGGTACCGTATGCGCAGGAGCTGCGCGACCTCGGCGTGGACGAGACGCTGCTGCACGAGCTGACTGAGCTGACCGGCGGCGGCCCGCTGGGGGCCCCGCGCGAGGCCTTCCTCAAGGGTCGCCGGCAGTCTCGGATCGCGGTCGACATCTGGCCGTGGCTGGTGGGGCTGGCGGCGTTCCTGCTGATTCCGGACGTGGCGCTGCGGCGGCTCGGTCCGGGGGGCTTCGCCCGGCTGGGGGACCGGCTCCGTCCGTCCAGGTGGCGTCGTCGCCGCGAGGTCGGCGTGGAGACGCGGGAGGGCACATGATGATGCGAGACCCCGGACGCGTCGTACGGTGGGCGCGCGTGCTCGTGGCCGCGACGGCCCTGATGGTCGGCGGCGCCGAGGCCGCGACCAAGCCCCGGGCGATCCTCGTGGTGCCGTTCGACGCCAGCGCCCTCAACCCCGAGGAGCGCTGGGTCGGGGAGGGCGTCGCCGAGCTCGTCATGTTCGGCCTCGCCCAGCACGCGGGTTTCGTGCAGGTGGATCGCGGGCGCCAGCGGTCGGTCGGCCGTCCCGAGGCGTGGGGCGAGCCGGTCGTGGTCCAGACGGCCCGCACGCTGCACGTGGACGCGGCGCTCTTCGGCCGGGTGGAGCGCAAGGGGACCGACTACGTGATCCAGCCGCGCCTGCTCGAGATCAAGCCGGCGCCGACCGAGCCGGTGTCGCTCGAGCCCATCGTGACCGGCGAGGCCGACCTCCTCGCGCGGCTGGCGCCGCTGGCGCTCGCCTACGCGCGGGCGCTCAAGGTCACGCTCGGCGACGCCGAGATCAAGCGGATGGACAAGGCCACCCAGCCCACGCACTCGCTCAAGGCGTTCGAGCTGTACGCGCGGGCGCAGATGGCGATGGACGAGCGGCCGGGGCAGGACGGTAACGAGCAGGCGGTGGACCTCCTGTCGCGCGCGATCGAGATCGATCCGAGCTTCGCCGTCGCCCAGTACGCGCGCGGCACCGTCCACCAGGATCTCGGCAACCGGTGGAAGTCGGCGAGCGACTTCCGGGCGGCGATCCAGCTCGATCCGGGGTATCCCGAGCCGCACAAGATGCTCGGCGACCTGTTTTTGGCGGCGCCGCGCCGGCTGTTCGAGCAGGCGGTGGAGGCCTACGCCAAGGCCATCGAGCTGCGTCCGTTCTACGCCGACGCGTACGTCGGCCTCGGCGACGCCAAGGCGGCCAAGGGCGACGTCGACGGCGCCATCGGCGCCTACTCGAAGGCGCTCGGCTACAACCCGATCAACCCGAAAGTCCACATGGCCCTCGGGAAGATCTACTACGCGGAGAAGGGCCTCTACTACGAGTCCGTCACCGCGTACAAGAAGGCGATCGAGCTCGACCCGAGCTCGGTGGACGCGCGGATGGGGCTGGGCGAAGTCTACGAGGACAAGGGGCTCTACAAGGAGGCCCTCGAAGAGTACAAGCGCGTGATCGAGCTCGACGACAAGCACAGCAACGCCATGTACAACCTGGCCGCCGTGTACGAGAAGGTGGATCCCAAGGAAGCCGTCGCGCAGTGGGAGCGCTACATCGCGCTCGCCTCCCAGCTCCCCTCGGAGAAGGACTGGGTGGACGTCGCCCGCCAGCATCTCAAGAAGCTCAAGAGCCAGCTCAAGGACTAGAGCGCTGGACGAGCTTCGCAAGGATCCCACCCGGGGCCAGTGGGCGCTCATCCGCCCCAAGGCGCCCCCCACGCTCGACGAACCCTGCCCGTACTGTCCGGGCGCCGAGGCGCTCGCGGGCGACGAGATCGCCGCCTACCGCAAAGAGGGGTCGCCCGCCAACGCCCCCGACTGGACGGTCCGGGTCGTGGCCGAGGTGGACGCCTACTTCCGCGTCGAGTGGGAGCTGGCCCGCGAGGGAGTGGGGATGTTCGATATGATCACCCCGCGGGGCGCCAGCGAGCTGATCATCGAGTCGCCGCGTCACGACGACACGCCCGCCACGATGTCGCTCGAGCAGATCGAGACCGTGCTGTGGATGTACCGGGACCGGCTGCTCGACCTCAAGCGCGATGGCCAGATCCGCGACATCCTCATCTCGCGCCGGCACAAGAAGCCGGGGGTGGCGTCCCACCATCCCTACTCGCGGGTGACGGCGATCCCGATCGTGTTCGACGAGACGCGGCGCGAGCTGCGGGAGGCGCGCGAGTACTACCAGTACAAGCGTCGGTGCCTCTACTGCGACATCCTGCGCCAGGAGATCGCCGCCGAGGAGCGGATCGTGCGGCTGACGCCCTCGTTCGCCCTGCTGGTGCCGTACGCGCCGCGGGGGCCGCTCGATCTGTGGATCGTGCCGCGCCAGCACGCCTGCTCCTACGAGGACTCGCTCACCGCCGACTCGGCGCGCGACCTGGCGCGCCTGCTGTCGAACGGCTTCACCGCCGTCGCGCGCGCCTTCGACGACCCCGGCTACGAGCTAGCCCTGCACACGGCGCCGAATCTGCGCTCGCGAATCCTTCAGGGCGACTGGGCCACCATCCGCGACGACTACCACTGGCACATCGAGGTCCTCGCCCAGCCCGAGCGCGTCAACCGGCTCGGCGGGATCTTCATCAACGAGACCCCGCCGGAGGCGGCCGCCGCCGCCCTCCGCGGCGCCTGGGAGCCCCGCTAGGGATACAGCCCGCGGATCCGGTAGCCCTCGGCGACGCGCCCCACGCCCTCCATCAGCGCCGCCGTCCGCAGATCGGTGCCTTCCTTGGTGGCCAGCGTCGCGACGCGCGTGAACGCGCGGGTCATGATCTCCTGCAGCCGCGCGATGATCTCGCTCTCCTGCCAGAAGTAGAACTGCAGCCCCTGCACCCACTCGAAGTACGAGACGACGACACCGCCCGCGTTGGCCAGGATGTCCGGGATGACGGTGACGCCGCGGTCGCGCAGGATGGCGTCCCCCTCCGGCGTCGTGGGAGCGTTGGCGCCCTCGGCGACGATGGTGGCCTTGATGCGGTCGGCGTTCTCACCGCGGATGACGGAGCCGATCGCCGCGGGGACCAGGATGTCGCACGGCTGGGTGAGCAGGTCGGCGTTGGAGACCGGCTCGGTGCCGGGGAAGCCGGCGACGCCGCCCGCCTCCGCCACGTGGACCTCGAGCTGGCGGATGTCGATCCCGCTCGAGCTGTAGATCCCGCCCTTGACGTCGCTGACGCCGGCGATCACGCACCCCTCGCGCCAGAGCAGCCGCGCGGCGACCGAGCCGACGTTGCCGAACCCCTGCACGATCACCTTGCGCCCGCGCAGCTCCTGGCCGAGCCGACGCACGGCCTGGTAGAGCGCGTAGACGATGCCGCGGCCGGTGGCCTCGCGGCGGCCGGCCGAGCCGCCGATGATCAGCGGCTTGCCGGTGACGACCCCGGGCACCGTCCGTCCCTGCGTCATCGCGTAGGTGTCCATCATCCACGCCATCGTCTGCTCGTCAGTGCCCATGTCGGGGGCCGGGATGTCCATGTCGGGGCCGATGAGCAGGATGATCTCGGCGGTGTAGCGCCGCGTGAGGTGCTCGAGCTCCGTGCGCGACATCGTGCGGGGCTCGCAGCGCACCCCACCCTTGGCGCCGCCGTAGGGCAGCCCCATGAGGGCGCATTTCCAGGACATGAGCATCGCCAGGGCGCTCACCTCGGCCAGGTCCACGTCCGGGGCGTACCGGAGCCCGCCCTTGGTGGGTCCAAGGACCGAGTTATGGTGCACGCGGTAACCAGTGAATACTGCTGTGCTTCCATCGTCCTTGCGAATCGGGATGGAGACGACCAGCGCCCGTCGGGGGTGCCGAAGGCGCTCGTGGATGCCCTGATCCAGCCCCAGCCGCGCCGCCGTCTGGTCCAGCTGGGCCAGGGCGGTTCGTAGCATCGGCGAGTCGTAGTCGGATTTCTCAGTCATCAGAGCCCTTTCCGTTGACAAGACGCCCGCCCGGTGTGAGAATCCGACTGAAACAGTCGCCGACCAAAACCGTCGGTGTCGGGCTCAGCCGTCGCGGCCCGGGAGGAACAGAGGATGCTCCGCTTCACCAAGCGCGCCGATTACGGCCTCATGGCGATCCACTACATCGCCATTCATGACGAGGGGGCCGTCAGCGCCAAGCGTATCGCGGAGGAGTTCTCCATTCCACAGGAGTTGCTGGCCAAGATCCTCCAGCGGCTCGCCAAGCAGGGGCTGATCGTGAGCTACAACGGCCCCAAGGGCGGTTACGTGCTCAGCCGCCGGCCGGCGGAGATCTCGGTGGGCGAGGTGATCCGCGCGCTCGAGGGGCCGATCAACATCGTCTCCTGCCTGGAGGACAGCGAGTGCCCGCAGATGGAGCGCTGCAGCCTCCGGTTGCCGGTCAAGAAGCTGCAGGCGGCGATCACGCAGATGCTGGACACGATGAGCCTGGCCGAGCTGACGAGCCAGGACGTGCCCGAGATGCTCACGATCACGAGGTAG
>JBGQFW010000004.1:0-85193 GCA_041497115.1 Methylomirabilia bacterium | reverse complement strand
GTCGGGTGTCACCACCCGGCAGGGCGCGGCCGCCATGCTGCAGGGGATGACCGCCCACTACCTGGCGTGCAGCACGTATCCGCTCAAGAAGGGCGACGGCTGCCTCGTGCACGCGGCGGCCGGCGGCGTGGGGCTGCTGCTCTGCCAGATCGCGAAGATGCGCGGCGCCCGCGTCATCGGCACCGTCTCCACCGACGAGAAGGCCAAGCTGGCCCGCGAGGCCGGCGCCGACGAGGTCATCATCTACACGCGCCAGGACTTCGAGGCCGAGGTCAAGCGCCTGACCGGCGGGAAGGGGCTGCAGGCGGTCTACGACTCGGTCGGCAAGACCACGTTCGACAAGAGCCTCAACTGCCTGGCGCCGCGCGGCGTGCTGGCGCTGTACGGGCAGTCGAGCGGCCCGGTGGGCCCGCTCGATCCGGGCGTGCTCGGCGCCAAGGGCTCCCTGTACCTCACGCGGCCGAGCCTCAACGCCTACATCGCCACGCGCGAGGATCTGGTGCAGCGCTCGGGCGACGTGCTGGGCTGGATCCGCGACGGCAAGCTGCGACTGCGCACCGAGTTCGAGTTCCCGCTGAAGGATGCCGCCGAGGCCCACCGCGCGCTGGAGGGCCGCCGGACGACAGGCAAGGTGCTGCTCGTGCCATGAGCCACGCCCGGCTGCTGCGATGGGTGGTCGGCGCCGTCGCCGGCCTCGCGCTCCTCGTGATCGCGGCGCTGGCGGCGGTGCCGTACATCGTGGACACGCCGCGCATCCAGGGGTACGTGGCCGCCAGCGCCACCCAGGCGCTTGGCCGGCCGGTGACGTTCGGCGCCCTCTCGCTGCGCGTGCTGCCGCTGCCGGCGGTCGAGCTGCACGACCTCGAGGTGGCCGAGGACCCGAAGTTCGGCAGCGCGCCATTTCTCCGCCTCAAGACCGGCCGCATCCGGCTGCGGCTGCTGCCGCTGCTCACCGGGCGCGTCGAGCTGGGGGACATCCTGCTCGACGGGCCGGTCGTCACGCTCGTGCAGGCCGCCGACGGGCGGCTCAACGTCTCCACGCTCGGCGCCGGCGCCCCCGCCCGGCCGGGCGGCGAGGCCGGCCGGCCCGGCCGCGCGCCGGGCGGCCCCGGCGCGGGCGGCGCGGTAGCCGCCGCCCGCGTCGTCGTGGACAGGGGCGTGGTGACCTTCGTCGCGCGCGGCGCGGGGGGCGCGCTCACGCAGTACCGCGTGGACGCGCTCGCGCTCACGCTCGCCGGGGGTGGCAACCAGCTCGCGTTCAAGGGCGCCGGGCGGATCCAGCCGGGCGGTCTCGCCGTCACGCTCAGCGACGGCCTCGTGACGCTCAACGGCGGACGGCCGCTCGCCGAGGCCTCGCTGCGCGGCCGGGTCGCGCTCGACGGCAAGGACATCACGGATCTCGCCGCCGTTGCCACCGGCCCCGCGCTGGGCGTGGGCGGCGCGCTCAAGGGCTCGCTCACGCTCGGCGGCACGCTCGGCGCGCCCACGGCGGCCGGCGAGATCACGCTGGCGCCGCTGACGCTGACTCAGACGCAGCCCCGCTGCGCCGAGCCGCGGCGGCGCACGCTGACACTGCCCAGCGTCAGGCTCGTCGCGGGCTGGCAGGAGCCGCGGCTCACCGGCCGGCCGCTGACGGCGGCCCTCGCCGACGGGACCGTCACCGGCCAGCTGACGGTGACGCTCGGCGGCGGCGTCCGGGTCGAGCTCGCCGACCTCGCCGTCAAGACGCTGCCGCTCGAGAAGGTGCTGGTGGACTTCCTGTGCCAGGGGTACGCCGTCACGGGGCCGCTCGATCTCACCGGGGGCCTCGCCTTCGAGGCCCACGACGCGCTCGGCACGCTGTCGGGTCCCGGCCGCCTTCGGATCGGTCGCGGCCGGGTCGTGGGCTCGCAGGCGCTGGCCCTCATCGGCAGCGTCGTCCGCGTCGGCGGCGCCATCTCGGCGCTGCTGTCGGCCGACCTGCCCACGCGCATGTTCGACTCGCCGCTGGAGTTCGACTCGATCACCGCCACCTACCAGCTCGCCCACGGCGTGGCGAGCACGAAGGACCTGCTCTACACGAGCCGCGCGATGCGGGTCGCGATCGCCGGCGACTACGGCCTGGTCACGGGCCGGATGAACCTCGACCTGGTCGTCAGCCACGGGCGGGGCGAGATCAAGGCGATGGTCACCGGCACCACGACGTCACCCTCGGTCCGCGTGGTGCCCTCCACCCTCCTGCGCGACGTCGATCGCGGCAAAACCGAGAAAGGCCTCCAGGACCTGCTGAAGCGCTTCACCCGTTAAACAGGCGCGCGGCAACTGTCGGAGTGGGAGCGAAGCTCGCCGCCGAGTTGGCTTAACGGAGCGTGGGGTTGCGGGGGAACTTGAAGAAAGGCAGACGGACGTCGCCGATGATGATGCGGTCGGCGCGGATTTCCAGCGGCGGCACGTACCCCGGATTCAGGATCGGGTTCCAGTCCCCACCCCCGCTCTGCGTCACCCCGGCCGCGGTGATGAAGTCGTCCTGCTCGACGCCGTCGCCCGACACGCCGAAGCCGCCCACCAGCACGCCGCGCTTGTAGATCCCGATGCTGCCCGGGAAGAAGATGATTCCGCTGTGGTTGGGGTCGGGCTCCGGCGCGAACCCCTGCGTGCACGGATTCGCGACGTCGGTCGTGAAGTCGCCGAAGAACGGCCCCGAGCGGGTGTTGTCGATGCCGGGCGGGTAGAGCGGCATGGCGCCGAAGCCGATCGTGCGCGCGGTCACCGCGGTGCCCGGCGGCACCCCGCGGATGTCGAGCGGGTTCCGCGTGGTGCTGCTGAAGTAGATGACGTTGCGCGACTTCGTGACGGCGACGTCCACGCTGAAGATCGTGGAGTCGGGCATGCGGTTGACGCCCAGGAGATTGCCGGCCGCGTCGCTCACCGCCAGCACCATCGAGGTGTGGCTGCCGAGCGGCAGGCGGATGGCGGCGCGCGTGTTGCGCGCCATGACGATGCCGCTGTTGATGATCGCCGCGACCTCGCCGGGCCCCAGCCCGACCGGCGGCGCCGGCGTCGTGGATGCCACCGGCCCGAACAGGAAACCCTCCGGCACGACGGCGGCCGCGTTCAGGGCGGTAAAACCTGCGGCAACGAACACGCCGGGGCCGACGCCGGGCGGCCGCTTGGTGTTGTTCACGAACGGCAGCGCGAGGCCGTTCAGGTAGATGACGCCGGGCGAGGGCACCTTCGGGCCGAACAGGGGGCCGGGGATGCTGCCCGTGAAGGCCGCGAACTCCGTCACGTTGCGGTCGATGCCGACCCCTGTGACGCCGACACCGCCGACGAGCACGCCCCCCTTGAAGATCGGCACGCCGCCGCCGTCCACCGCGTCCGGGTCGCTGTCGAAGATGTCGCGCTTGCCGGTCACGATCCCAGTGCCGCAGCCGACGGTGTTGCCGTTCATGCAGGCGGCGGCGCCGCCGTTGAAGAGCGACGCGGGCTGCGGGAGGGGGAAGGCGACGTTGTAGTTGCAGCCGCGGTTCGTGTTCTCGATGCCGTAGAGCGCGGCGGGGGGCGCGTTCTTGATGCCTTGCGGGAAGTGGATGCCGCTGATCATCCGCACCGTGCGCGAGGACAGCGGCGCCTGGCTGTTGGAGAAGAACGCGCCGGTCCGCGCCAGCCCCACCGCGTAGTCCTCGGCGGGGACGAGGGTGCCGAAGTTGCCCACGATCATGTCACCGCCCGGATTGGGGGTCGCCGTCGGCCCGAGGTACGTGGCCAGCGGCGTGCCATTACGGTCCACGACGGCGACGACGATGTTGGTCGAGCTGATGGCGGTCGCCGCCGCCCGCGCCACATCCATCACGTCCCCGGCGGTGAGGGTCTGCGCGGCGGCCGGCGCGGCCGCGGCCAGCGCCAGGCAGGCGGCGACGAGGCAGCATGCGATCGCGCGCCGAGGGAGCGTGAGGCGTCCGGTCAGCCTGGCCATGGCGCCGGTCATCTTAGCCGATCCGGCCGCTTCTGGCCAACCCCTGTCAAGAGCTGCTTCACGTTGAAGGGTCCGTCGGCGTCCCGCTCCTTGGCCTTGTCGTGATAGCGGTGGCACTCGACGCAGCCGTTGCGGGCGCCGCCCTTGCCCCGGTGGCAGTCGCGGCAGGTCGTCATGGACGGCAGCAGCACGTCCTTCGTCTCGCTGCTGGCGGCGGCCTTGTGGCACTCCGCGCACGCCAGCGGGCGGTGCGCGCTGTGATCGAACCGGGCGTGCGGCAGCCATTTCTTCGGGATCGCCGTCGGGACGGTCTCGGCCACGGGGACGCCGGCGGTGCGGTTCAGCATGTGGCATTTCTCGCAGCCGTCTTCCTTCGTCTGGAACAGCTTCTTGTCCGCCGCGCCGAGCTGCTGCGAGACCCAGCCGGCCGACGCCGCCGCGCCGCCGCCTCCGCCCCCGCCCGGTGCCGGCGTCGGGGCCGCCTCTTCCTCGCTGCCGCCGCGCAGCCGCCGGCCCCGCGGCGCGTCGTCCTGGACCAGCACGATGTCGAGGGCGGCCCAGCGCAGCCGCCCGCCGTCGTGATCGGGCGCGGCGGCGCCGCCGCGCAGCCGCCCGCCGCGCGGCGCGTCCGGCGCGGGCGTCGGCGCCTCGTCGCCGCCGCTGCGGCGCCGGCCGCGCGGCTGGTCCTCGGCGGCGGGCTCCGGCGCCGCCGCGGCGAGGCCGAGCCCCTCGCAGCGCTCGCGCAGCGCCTTGCCGGCGTCGCCCTTGGGGATGGCCTGGCACTGGTCGAAGGCCTCGCCCGCCGCCCCGCGCGTGAAGGCGTGCACGAGCCCGGAGGTCTCGTGGGGCGCCACGATGTCGCCGATGCCGGTGCTGAGCTCGTGGCAGATCGCGCAGTGCTCCTTGTAGCTCACCGGCCGCATGTACTGCCAGTTGTCGTCGGGCCGGTGGCAGAACGTGCAGCCGAGCTGCACCCCGTCCTTCACCTTCACCACGCCGGTCATTCCGAGCTGCTTCTGGATGTCCTCGATGCCCTTGAGGTTCACCTTCAGGTGACGGGTGTGGTTGAGCTTGATCTGCGCGGTGTCGCGCACGGCCTTGTCGTCGAGGCGGACGCGGAGGATCTTGGCGCCCTCGTGCACGTTGACGGCGAACTCCGGGTGATCGCGCAGCGCCGGGAGCGTCTTGTGGAACTCGGTGGGCGAGCCGTCGCGCGTCTTGAGGTCGCGGTGGCACTGTGCGCAGTGCTGATCGGCGATCTGCACGAGCCGGTCACGGCCGCCGTGCTCCATGTGACAGCTGGCGCACTCCGGCGTGAACTGCTCGTTGTCGTGGTGCGCCGGCCCGGCGTGGCAGGCCTTGCACGCGTTGTCGCTGACGCGCGCCCAGTAGCCGATCGGCGTGCCGGGGGCGAGCCCCGCCGCGGCGCCCGGCGCGGGACCGGGCCCGTGGCAGACCTTGCAGTCGGTCTCGAACATCTGATGGGCGGTGGAGACCGTGGCGGCGTTGTAGATGCGCTGGTCGCCCTGCGTCGCGTGGGCCAGCAGCCAGATGCCCGCCAGCGCCGGCGCCGCGATGGACAGGATCAGCTTCCACCGGCGGAGGGGGTGCAGGAGCTTGAAGTACCCCAGCGCGATGCGCTTGGCGCGGATCTTCTGCGTGTAGCGCGGGTCGCCGCCGGTCGCCATCAGTACCTCAACGCGATGACGGCGTGGACGGCGCCCAGCAGCAGGAGCGCCAGGGAGAGCGGCACGTGCACGAAGAGCCAGCCGTGCAGCACGTGGTGCAGCCGCTTCTGGTCCCGCAGCTGGCGGCGCTCGTCACAGGTGGCCTCCAGGTCGCCGACCGTGGGATGCAGGAGCGGCGGCAGCGCCGTCCGCAGCTCGCGGAAGAGCGTGGCCGCGCGGGCGGTGTGGTTCAGGACCCCGTTGCCGTGGGCGCGCGGATCGAGGAACGGCCGGATGTCGCGCAGGTACGTCTCGCGCAGCACGCCGCTCTCGGGCGTGGGCTCCAGCAGCGCGGGGTGCGCGCGAGGGCTCGAGCGCGGCAGCCCGACGCGTTCCATGGCGCCGCCGCCGGCGCGGCGCTCCGCCACGACCGGGCCCGCCTCGAGGCCGAGGGGGCCGCAGGCGGCCGCCACCAGCTCGTCCGACTCGGCGCGGAGCTGGCCCACGATCGAGTCGATCTGCTCGTAGACGGTCTCGAGCGGCACCCGCGTGAGCATCAGGCGGGGCATGACCTGCTGCAGGAGCACGCCGATGATGCCGCTGATCACCACGACGCCGAACAGGATCATCAGCACGGTGGTGAGGGGCCCGCCCAGCCGGAAGCCCCCGTGGAAGAGGATGAGCGGGAAGCTCAGCAACCCCAGCCAGATGTGACCGCGCAGCCAGAACGTGCCCCGCCCGATCTGCCAGGTGGGCACCTTGCGGCGCGCCCCCAGGACCCCGGCGAAGATCATGAAGATCGAGCCGACGATGCCGAAGCCGAGGCCGACCAGGCTCCCACCGCTCGGCCCGTTGAGGGCGTCGCGGACGTAGGGGACGTAGATCGCCGTCGAGATGGCGAGGACGACCACGCAACCGACGATCCAGCCCCGATGGGAGCGGTCGATCAGCATCGCGCGCCGGTCACTGGGCGATCCCGAAGAACTTCAGCGGCTCGATGCGCTTGAGCGCATCGTGCGGGCAGGCGTACTCGCACGCCGGCACGGCGTACTCGCGGCTGAGGTCACAGGTGGTGGCCTTCTCGCGCACCACCGCCTTGCGCCGGCCCGGGTGGTCGGGGTCGTCGGTGGTGACCGTGAACGGGTGCAGGTTGATGTTGCCGTACGGGCACTGGTTGGCGCACAGCCCGCAGCCGATGCACCAGTCCTCGATGAGGATCTCGAGCGAGTCGGGATGGCGGCGGATGGAGCCGACCGGGCAGCCGACCATGCAGAGCGGGTCGCGGCACGAGCGGCAAGAGGTCGCGATCAGGTACTTGTCGTAGCGCAGGCCGTCGCGCACCAGGCGGGTGACGCCGTCGTGCGCCTCGGCGCACGCCCGCACGCACTGGTCGCAGCGGGTGCACCGCTCGAGGTCGATCACCAGGAGGTTCTGGGCCTCCATCAACCCCTGGCCGAGGAAGTCGTCGATCGGGATGGCGCCGACCGCCTGCCGCCGCGCATTCTCGGCGATCCGCTCCTCGGCCACCTCGGCCAGCCGCGTGTGGATCTCGGGGTAGCGGCGCAGCATGGCGTGGAAGTCCTCACTCTTGATCCGCACGGTCTCCACGTGATCGAGGGCGGTGCAGGTCGCCGTGCGGATGCCCTCGCCGAGCAGCCCGATCTCGCCGAAGTACTCCGGGCGCGTGAGGTAGCGCAGGACGAGCTCGCCGCCCGGGAAGGTCTGGCTCACCTTCACGAAGCCGATGCGGATCAGGTAGAGGGCGTCGGCCGCCTCACCCTGGCGGCAGATCACCTGGCCGGGCTCGAAGCGGACCAGCTCGACCTTGTCGCGCAGCTCGTTGAAGAGGGTGTCGGGCACGCCGGCGAAGATCGGCACCGTGCGCAGGTGCGTGTCCAGCGCGCGCTCGCGGTAGCGGCGGTCGAGGGTGGCCTTGAAGACCTTGTCCTTCTGGAGCATCTGCAGCACGTTGCGCAGCATCTCCAGGACTTCGGTGTCCTCGATCGCGCGCACCGTCGCCGAGCGCGGATAGAAGGACAGGCACGTCATCTCGCCGAACAGCTCGCCGACGCCGAGCTGGGCCACCGGGTGGGACAGCTCGAGGTCCACCGAGGCGTCGATCGGGATGTAGCGCGGCCCCGCCACTGCCTGGGCGGCGGTCGGCTCCCGCGTGACGAGCGCGGTCAGGCTGCGGAAGAAGCCCTTGCGGCCGCCGTCGCGCTTGCCCCGGGCCGCGCTGTGGCCGAGCGGGGTGGCGAGCGAGACCTCGACCCGGCCGCTCAGCACGTAGAACGCGGTCGAGCCGAAGTCGCCCTCGCGGCAGATGACCTCGCCCGGCCGGAACCGCCGCTTGACCACCGCGCCGCGGTTGAGGTCGAGGAAGGTGCCCGACATCCGCTTGAAGATGTCGAGCTGCTGCAGCTCGGCGGCCGCCACCTCCTGGCCGGCGGGCAGGTCCACGTCCACGACCTTGCGGTTGGTGAGCGCGCCGGTCGGGCACGACACCATGCACTCGCCGCACCCCACGCAGGTGGAGGCGGCCATCGGCACGTCGGTGTCGAACGCGATGCCGGTCCCGTAGCCCTTGCCGGCCCGGCCGATGACGAAGTTCTTCTTCACCTCCGAGCAGCCGCGGATGCAGCGGTCGCACAGGATGCACGCGGTGTGGTCCACCGCGATGAAGAAGGACGAGTCGTCGTGGCCGCGCGGCGACGGGCGGGCGGCGAAGCGCGGCGCCGCCACGCCGTGGGCGGTGCCGAACCGCTCGAGCTCGCAGTCGCCGGTCGCCTTCTGGCGCACGCACGGCGAGGGATGGTCGGACAGCAGCAGCTCGGCCAGCGTGGTGCGGGCGCGCACCACCCCCTCGCTGGCGGTGGCGACCACCATGCCCTCCTCGCACGGCCGCACGCACGAGGCGGCCAGCACGCGGTTGTTCTTCACCTCCACCGTGCACACGCGGCAGACGCCGACCGGGGTCTGATGCTGCGCGTGGCAGAGCGTGGGAATGTCGATGCCGAGGCCGCGGGCGGCGTCGAAGATCGACGTGCCCGCCGCCACGCTCGTCTCCCGCCCGTCGATCGTGAGCTTGATCGTGGCGCCGGGACTCATCACACCCCCATCGGGCACACGCCGGCGGGACAGCGCCGGCGGAGTAGATGTTCGTCGATCTCCTCGCGGAAGTGGGTCAGCACCGAGCGGATCGGCACCGGCACCACCTGGCCGAGACCGCAGATGGACGTCAGGATCAGCGTGTGCGTCAGGTCGTCGATCATCGCGATGTGCTCGGGCCGCCCCTGGCCGTGGGCGATGAGGTTGAGGACGTCCACCATCTTGGCCGAGCCCACCCGGCAGGGGACGCACTTGCCGCACGACTCGTTCTTGAAGAAGCGCACGGCGTTGAGCGCCATGTCGAGCATGCAGGCGTCCTCGCTCAGCACCACGATCGCGCCCGAGCCGAGCATGGAGCCGACGTCGGCGAGCGTCTTGAAGTCGAGCGGCGTGTCCACCAGCGAGGGCGGCAGGTAGCCGGAGGACGGTCCCGACGGCGCCCACGCCTTGAACTTCTTGCCGCCGGCGATGCCGCCGGCCAGCTCGAAGATGACCTTGCGGGCGGGCGTGCCCATGGGGATCTCGAACACGCCGGGCCGCGCCACGTCGCCGCTGATGCCGACGAACTTGAGGCCGGGGGCGCCCGACAGCCCCTGCGCCCTGAACCAGTCGGCGCCGTGCACGAGGATCGCCGGCGCCATCACGAACGTCTCGACGTTGTTGATGACGGTGGGCTTGTTCCACAGGCCGTGGGTGCCGGGGAACGGCGGCTTGTTGCGCGGCTCCGCCCGCTTGCCCTCGATCGCCTCCAGCAGCGCCGACTCCTCGCCGCAGATGTAGCCGCCCGGGCTCACGAAGACCTCCATCTCGAACGCGCGGCCGGAGCCGAAGACGTCGGGGCCGATGGCGCCGAGCTTGCGGGCCCGCTCGAGCTCGTGCTCGACGACCTCGATCTGGCCTTCGTACTCGTGGCGGATGTAGACGATGCCGTGGCGGGCGCCGGTGACGAGCCCGGCCAGCAGCATGCCCTCCACCAGGAGGTGCGGGGCGTTCTCGAGGATGAAGCGGTCCTTGAACGTGCCGGGCTCGCTCTCGTCGCCGTTGCAGACGATGTACTTCGTGTCGCCGGTCGCGCCGCGCACGATCTCCCACTTGAGCCCGGTCGGGAACCCGGCGCCCCCCATGCCGCGCAGGTTGCTCGCCTTGAGGGCGGCGATGACGGCGGTGGCGCCGGCGTCGCCGGCGGCGGCCAGCTTGCGGGCGGCGCCGTAGCGCTGGCCCGTGTCCGGGTAGGGGTCCACGCGCAGGGTGCCCCCGGCCGGCGTCACGCGCTCGTGCCCGATCGTGCCGCCGACGGCGGCGTTCGCCATGTGACCGACGAGCGTCTCCAGCGTCTGGCGCGAGAGGATCGTCTCGTTGACCGCGCACGCCGGCGCCCGGTCGCAGCGCCCCAGGCACGACACCGTACGGACCACCGTGCCGGCGGGGCCCTCGCGGGCGACCTGCTGCTGGACCGCCGCCAGCAGCTCGCTGGAGCCGCGGCGGTGGCACGACATGTCGTCACACACCAGCACCTCCACCGGCGGCGGCGCGGCGGTGCGGAAGTGCGGGAAGGAGCTGATGACGCCGTGCAGCTGGTACAGGGGCGTGTTGGTGCGCGCGGACAGCTCCTGCAGCGCCGCCACGGGGACATACCCGTGCTCGTGCTGGATGGCCTTCAGCGCCGCGATGATCGGAGAGCCGCTGCTCATGGGTCACTCGCGAGCCCGCCGCGCGGCGGGTGACGCGATGGAGCAGGACGATACGGGGGGGCCGGGGGTCGTGTCAAGAGCGGCCGCCCGGCCGGCCGGTGGATACGGCTTTGACAAAGCAACCCGTCCGGCTATAGGATTCCGCCGCCACGGGGGGGCGCGTTGATCGCTACCCTCTCGCGCCCCAATGCTCAAGCGGACGATCGTCGGAATTGTCGTGGTCCTGGCGCTGTTGCCCGGCGTCGGCTTCGCACAGGAGCCGAAGCAGGAGCCGCAGGAACCGCCCCCGGGGTACGTCGGCCCCTCGCTCGGCCACCCCAAGCAGAAGGCGACCGACACCAGCCCCGACTACGTGCCCATCCCGGACCGGTGGCGGCTGGGGTTGCCCGACTGGAACCGCTTCGAGCGGCCGCTGGAGAACCCCTACCAGAAGGGCCACTGGTGGGATCCCTACAGCCAGAACATCCTCAAGGGCGACTTCCCGGTCTACGGCCAGAACGTGTTCGTGAACCTGTCGGCCATCATGGACACGATCTTCGAGGCCCGCCGGGTTCCAACCCCCACCGGCCCCAGCACCGCCTCGCCCGACAGCGCGGACGTGTTCGGCAACGGTGACCAGCTCTTCCTCAACCACAACTTCATCCTGTCGCTGAGCGTCTTCAAGGGCGACACCGCCTTCAAGCCGCGCGACTGGGAGTTCCGCATCACCGGTGTCTACAACTTCAATTTTCTCCAGTCCAAGGAGACCGGTGTCGTCAACGTGGACGTGCGGGAGGGGATCGCCCGCAACCGGGACTTCGGGAGCCTGCAGGAGTTCTTCGTCGAGTACCACCTGGCCGATCTCACGCCGAATTACGACTTCGTGTCGGTGCGGGCCGGCATCCAGGAGTTCACCAGCGACTTCCGCGGCTTCATCTTCAGCGACGAGAACCTGGGCTTCCGCGCGTTCGGCAACCTCGGCTCGAACCGCCAGCAGTTCAACGCGGTGTACTTCCGGCCGCTCGAGAAGGAGACCAACAGCGGGCTGAACCGGCTCTTCGAGACCCGCGGCCAGCACATCGGCATCCTGAACTACTTCTTCCAGGACCTCCTGGCCCTGGGCTACACCGGCCAGGTCAGCGCCCAGTACCTGCACGACTCGGGCGGCGATCACATCGATTCGAACGGCTTCGTCGTGCGGCCGGCCGTCACGGGCCTCGCCTTCAACGGCAGCAACCCGGCGGTGCACACGATCGACTCCGTCTACCTCGGGTGGACGGGCGACGGCCACGTCGGCCCCCTCAACGTGACGCACGCCTTCTACCAGGTGCTCGGGCGCGACACCTTCAACAACCTGGCCGGCAAGCCGCTGGACCTCAACGCCCAGATGGCCGCCCTCGAGGCCTCGATGGACTTCGACTGGCTGCGGCCCAAGCTGTCGTTCTTCTGGGCCTCGGGCGACAGCAAGCCGCTCGACGGCCGCGGCCGCGGGTTCGACGCGATCCTCGACAACCCGAACTTCGCCGGCGGCTCCTTCAGCTACTACGTCCGCGAGGGCATCCCGCTGCCCACCACCAACCTCTCGCTCAAGGGGGGCAACAGCCTGCTGCCGTCCCTGCGCTCGAGCAAGATCGAGGGGCAGCCGAACTACGTGAACCCGGGCGTGTTCATCTTCGGCGCCGGCGCCGAGGTCGAGCTGACGCCGAAGGTGCGGCTGCTGCTGGAGGCCAACAAGCTGCGCTTCCATCACACCGAGCCGCTGGAGCTGGTGCTCTTCCAGGACCACATCCGCCCCGACCTCGGCTGGGACCTCAGCGCGGGGATCCGCTGGCGGCCGCTGCTGATCGACAACATCATCGTGAACATCGGCGGGGCCGCCTTCATCGGCGGCGATGGATTCAGGGACATTTACCAGTCGCAGACGTTCACCTTCGGCCCCAGCGGCCTGGAAAAGACCACGTCGTCGAAGAACTGGGTCCTGTACTCGGGCTTCCTCTCCGTCACGCTGACCTATTGACGGAGGGCCGGGGTGACGGGGCGCAGGAGCGGATGGTGAGGCGGATCACGCTGGCAGCGGCCGCGGTCGTGCTGGTCGGCATGGCTGTCGGGTTCTGGGCCGGAGGCCCCGTGACGGACGTCGTCCAGCCAGGGCCGGTGGCAACGGCGCCAGCCACGCCGGCGGGGATCGCGGTGGCGCCGGCGGCGTCGGCCGCCGGGCCCACGGCGCCGGGCGCCGTCGTCGGCGCGCCCGCTCCGGCGCGGGCGGCGTCCGGCGAGTCGCCCGCCGGGGCCGCCGGGCTCGACCGGTGGGACACGACGTCGGTGGACACCGGGGACTGGCGTGATCGCGTCGCGGCGCAGTTCGGCCGACGGGCCGCGGCGGCGTTGCCGCTCGACGCCGGCGCGCTTCACACGCACCTGGCCGCCGGTGAGCCGCCCGAGCGCGAGACGCGGGTGATCGTCGCTGACGTCGCCCTGGCGCCGGCGCCGGGTGGCGGCGCGTTGCAGGGGTGGGACGGCGGCGAGTTCTGGTTCGGCCCGATCGGGCTCATACGGGTCAGGGAGGCGAGTCCATGAGGCATGGCGCGGGTGGCGGGTGGAGATGGCGGCGCGGCGCGCTCGCGGCGTTGCTGGCCGCACTGGTCCTGATGGCGCTCGCGCCGCTCGGCGACCGCCTCGGCCTGGGCGCCCGCCGTCCCGAGCTTGCGCTGGCCGCCGCCGGCGAGCCCGGCGAGGCCCTGCGCCTGGCCCAGCGCATCCGCCGCGGCCCCGCCGAGGAGGAGAAGCCCGCCGAGTCCGCCGCGCCGGCCGCTCCCGCCGTGCCGGAGTCGCCGCTCGCGCGCCAGAGCCAGGCCGACGCCGACAAGAAGAGCGCCGGCTGCATGACCTGCCACACCAAGACCGATTCCCAGAGCATGCACACGTCGACGACGGTCAAGCTCGGCTGCCAGGATTGTCACGGCGGCAACAACGACGTGCGCGCGCCCGAGGGCGCCGCCCAGGGCTCGCCGGCCTACGAGGCGGCCAAGGCGCAGGCGCACGTGCTGCCGGCCAACAAACAGGTGTGGAAGACCTCGGCGAATCCGCAGCTCTCCTACACCGCGCTGCTCAAGGAGTCCGAGGCGTTCGTGCAGTTCGTGAACCCCGGCGACCTGCGCGTGGCGCGGCGCACCTGCGGCCCCGGCGGCTGCCATCCGGCCGAGGCCGCCCAGGTCGAGAAGAGCATGATGAAGACCGGCCCCATGCTGTGGGGCGCCGCGCTCTACAACAACGGCCAGTACCCGCTCAAGCGGCCGCGCTTCGGCGAGAGCTACGGTCCGGACGGCCTGCCCCAGCGATTGCTCGCCAACCCGGCGCCCACCGCCGACGAGCTGAAGAAGGGTGTCCTGCCCCTCATCGATCCGCTGCCGCGCTTCGAGGTCCAGCAGCCGGGCAACCTCCTGCGCATCTTCGAGAAGGGCCAGGAGAAGCCGCTCGAGATCGGCAACCCCAACCTCGAGGAGCCGCCCGGGCGCCCGCTCAACCGGCTGAGCAACCGCGGCCTCGGCACGCTCAACCGCATCGACCCGGTGTGGCTGAACCTCCAGAAGACGCGGCTGTTCGACCCGTCGCTCTCGCTGCTGGGCAACAACCACGTGCCGGGCGAGTTCCGCTCGAGCGGCTGCTCGGGGTGCCACGTCATCTACGCCAACGACCGCGACGCGTCGCACTCGGCCGACTACGCGCAGTTCGGCAACCTCGGCCGCTCGGTCACGGTGGACCCGACGATCCCCAAGAACGAGTCGGGCCATCCCGTGCGCCACACGTTCACGAACTCGATCCCGACCAGCCAGTGCGTGGTGTGCCACCACCATCCGGGCACCACCGTCACCAACAGCTACCTCGGCAACATCTGGTGGGACAACGAGTCGGACGGCCACCTGATGTACCCCGACAAGGAGCACAAGCACACCCCGGCCGACATCGACCACATCCAGCGCATGAACCCGGAAGGATCGGCGCTGCGCGGCAAGTGGTCGGATCCGACGTTCCTGGCGAACATCACCGACCTCAATGCGAAGACCAAGCGCGTGCAGTTCGCCGACCATCACGGCCACGGCTGGGTCTTCCGCAACGTGTACAAGACCGACCGCAAGGGCCACATGCTGGACGCCGACAACAAGGTGGTGGCCCCCGACGACCCCGACCGGTTCAAGAAGGCGGTGCACCTCAAGGACATCCACCTCGAGAAGGGGATGCACTGCTCGGACTGCCACTTCGCGCTCGACGCGCACGGCAACGGCAAGCTGTACGGCGAGACGCGGGCGGCGGTGGAGATCACCTGCGTGGACTGCCACGGCAGCATCACGCAGAAGGCGACGCTCAAGACATCGGGTCCGGCGGCGCCCGCCGGCGGCACCGACCTGGCGCTGCTCACGACGCCCTCCGGCCAGCGCCGCTTCCAGTGGAAGGGCGACACGCTGATCCAGCGCTCGACGGTGACGAAGGGGCTCGAGTGGGAGGTCGTGCAGGTCCTCGACTCGATCGACCCGAAGTCGGACTGGGCCAAGCAGAACCCCAAGCGCGCCGAGCGCTCGCGGCTGGCCAAGACGATGCGCCGCGACGGCACGACGTGGGGCGACGCGCCGGCCAGCGACAAGGAGCTGGCCCACCCCGACAGCAAGATGACGTGCTTCGCCTGCCACACCTCGTGGGTGACCAGCTGCTTCGGCTGCCACCTGCCGATGAAGGCCAACGAGCGCAAGCCGCTCCTGCACAACGAGGGCGACGTCCTGCGCAACTGGACGCCCTACAACTTCCAGACGCTCCGCGACGACGTCTTCATGCTGGCCCGGGACGGCGACACCGCCGGCAAGCGGATCTCGCCGGCCCGCTCGACCTGCGCGGTGATGGTCGGCTCGCAGAACGGCAACCGCGAGTGGGTCTACTCGCAGCAGCAGACCCTCTCGGCGGAGGGGTTCAGCGGCCACGCCTTCAGCACGTTCGTGCCGCACACGGTGCGGGCGACCGAGACCAAGGGCTGCACCGACTGCCACGTGTCCAAGGCCAACGACAACAACGCGTGGATGGCGTCGGTGCTGATGCAGGGCACCAACTTCTACAACTTCATCGGGCGCTACGCGTGGGTGGCGGAGGGCGGCAAGGGGCTGGAGGCGGTCGTCGTCACCGAGCGCGAGGAGCCGCAGGCGGTCATCGGCAGCACGCTGCACCGGGACGCCTACCCGGAGGAGTACGAGAAGCACAAGGCGCGCGGTGACCTGCTGGACGAGAAGGAGCACCACCGCGGCCGCGACATCCTCGACATCTTCGGCAAGGACGAGGTGCAGTCGATCCAGGTCCGCGGCGAGTACCTCTACACCGCCAACGGGCGCGGCGGCTTCCGCGCCTACGACGTGGCCCAGATCGACCAGAAGGGGTTCTCCGAGCGCATCGTGTCGGCCCCGTTCTCGCCGCTCGGCCAGCGGCTGTACGTGAAGACCAAGTACGCGACGGCGGTGGCCTCGCCCTCCACGCTGGCGGTGGACCCGACCCGCAGCCATCGGCCGGAGAACGAGGAGCAGAAGATCCACCTCGTCTACGCCTTCCTCTACGTGACCGACCGCGAGGAAGGGTTCATCGTCATCGGCAACCCGCTCGACAGCCCCAACCGGGCCGGTGTCGCCACGCTGCTCGACGGCGATCCGACCAACAACTTCCTGGAGCGGGCGGTGACCTTCAACCCCGACGGCCTGCTGACCGGCGCCGTCAACCTCACGATCGCCGGCCACTACGCCTACGTCCTCGCCCCCAAGGGGCTGTTCGTCATCGACCTCGACAACCCGCTGAAGCCGAGGATCGTGGCCAACATCGGCGCCCCCGCCCTCGTGTCGCCGCGGGCGATCGCGGTGCAGTTCCGCTACGCGTTCGTCACCGACGCCGAGGGGCTCAAGGTGGTGGACATCACCGACCCGACGAAGCCGCGGGCGGTGCCCAACGCGGTGGTGCGTCTCAAGGACACCCACGGGCTCTACGTGGCGCGCACCTACGCCTACGTGGCGGCGGGCTCGCAGGGGCTGGCCATCGTGGACGTCGAACACCCCGAGGCGCCGGTGCTCGATCAGATATATGATGCGGGCGGTGCCATCAACGACACCCGCGACGTCAAGGTCGGCATGACCAACGCCAGCCTGTTCGCCTACGTGGCCGACGGCAAGAACGGCCTGCGCGTGGTGCAGCTCACGTCGCCCGAGGACACGCCGACCTACCTCGGGTTCAGCCCGCGCCCGCAGCCGAAGCTGATCGCCACCGCGCCGACCCACGGGCCGGCCCTCGCCGTCTCCAAGGGCATCGACCGTGACCGGGCGGTGGACGAGAGCGGCAACCAGATCGGCGTTTTCAACCGCGTCGGCTCCCGGCCGCTCACGCTGGAGGAGCAGCACCAGCTCTACCTGCGCGACGGCAAGGTATACACGGTCAGCGAGGAGCCGCCGTCGGCGCCGCGGGAGCCCAGCGCGCCGAAGCAGGACCAGCCGGCCACCGCGCCCGAGGGTGGGCCGCGGCTTCGCCGGCCGCGATGAAACCGATAACGAGTACTGCGCGTTAGTCCGCACAGGAGGGTCGCCATGTCGCATCGTGTCGCCTGGGGCGCCGTCGTGGCTGTCATCATCCTCGCTGTCGTCGTCGGTGGCGGGACCCCGCCGCTCGGCCCGCTGGTTCCGGCCACGGTCCACGCGCAGGGGAACTACAAGTACACCGGCGCGGCATCGTGCGGAGCGTCCAACTGTCACGGCAGCACCAAGCCGAAGGCGGACTTTCCGAAGCTGAACGAGAGCGTGATCTGGTTCCAGAAGGACCACCACGCCAAGGCGTACGCCACGCTGACCAACGAGAAGTTGAAGTCCGGCGTGAGCCCCTCGAAGATCGCCCAGAACCTCAAGATCGCCAAGGCGGAGGGCAGCGAGCGCTGCCTCGTGTGCCACGCGGTGAGCGTCAAGGCCGAGCTGCGCGGGCCGAAGTTCGACATCAGCGAGGGCGTGCACTGCGACGGCTGCCACGGGCCCGCCGAGAAGTGGCTGGAGCCGCACGCCGAGAAGGGGTGGTCGCACGAGAAGTCGGTGGCGGCCGGCATGTACGACACCAAGAACTTCCTGCTGCGCGCCGAGAAGTGCGTCTCCTGCCACCTGCACATCGAGGCGGACATGGTGGCGGCCGGTCACCCGGACCTGGCGGCGTTCGAGCTCGACACATTCAGCGCGCAGATGCCCCCGCACTGGCGGGACAAGGGCGTGTGGTCGGGCACGAAGGCGTGGGCGACCGGCCAGGTGATCTCGCTCCGCGAGGCGGCCAAGCAGCTCGGCGATCGCGCCGCCGCCGGCGCCTCGCCCCAGCTCCTCAACGACGCGCTCGCCAAGGTGCAAGGGCACGGCGCGGTGGTGAAGGTGCTGATGGGCGCGGTGGCCCCCGACGCCCAGAAGTCGGTGGAGGGTGACATCGCCACGCTGACCGACGCCGTCGCGAAGGGTGACAAGGCGAAGATCACCGCCACCGCGAAGAGCCTGCAGGCCACGATGCAGGCGCAGGCGTCCAAGGTTGCCGGGCGCGAGTTCGACCAGGCCAGCACCAAGAAGCTCCTCGCCGACATCTCGGGCAGCGGTGACGCCATCGGCACCACCGGCGTCCGGGCGGCCGAGCAGGGGGCGATGGCGCTGGACCGGCTCTACAGCACGTACTCGAAGGCGCCCGGCAACAAGGCCGAGAAGGCGGCCGGCGACGCGCTCGACAAGATGTTCGGCACGCTCGACGATCCCAAGAAGTTCGACGGCAAGACGTTCGGCGCCGCCGCCAAGAGCTTCGGCGACGCGGTGAAGTAGCCCCGGGCGGGCGGCGGCCGCTCAGCGCGTCGCGCTGAAGCGGCCGCCGCCCAGCCTGCCCGCCTCGATCAGCCCGACGAAGAACGCGTAGAGCCGGTCGTACTCCGCGTAGCGCGCCTCGCCCAGTCGGGCCACCGTGTCCTCGCGCATCGCGCGGAACATCCCGAGGCGCGTGCGCAGGACGGCGCGCCACTCGTCGGCCACGTCCTCCACGGCGATCGCCCCGAAGCCGGCCGCGCGCAGCAGGCCGCGGTAGCCGTCGAGCGTCTGCAGCGTGACGGCGGCCATCCATTCCTGCAGCCGGCGCCGCGCGCCGTCGCCCAGCGACGGGCGCGCCACCCAGTCGGTGAACACCAGGCGGCCGCCCGGCGCCAGCACCCGGTGCGCCTCCCGCAGCACGGCGGCCTTGTCGGCGACGTGCAGGAAGGCCTCCTGGCTCACGCAGGCGTCGAAGCGGGCGTCGGCGAAGGGCAGGTGGGTGACGTCGCCGCGCACCACGCTGATCCGGTGACGCAGCCCGACGAGCCGGGTCAACCGCTCGGCCCCCGCCGCGCGGCCGGCGTTGAGCTCGATCGCCACCACCTGACAGCTGCGACGACTTGCCAGGAAGCGGGCGGGGCCGCCCAGCCCCGCGCAGAGATCGAGCACGCGCGTCGCCGCGCCGATGCCGGCCCGGCGCGCGAGGGCGTCCACGGCGGCGAGGCCGCCGTAGTGGTCCTGATCGAACTCGAAGAGGTCGTCGGCGCTGACCGGCGCGCCGGTGAGGGGGCCGCGGCGCCGCCGCAGCGCGGCCAGCACCTGGGCCTCGCCGATGGGGTGACGATCGTAGAATTCCACGCCGTCCATCATAGGGCGGCGGCGTTGAAGCGTGCCCCTGACTGTGATACAAGCATGGGCGTTCGCCACCTCATTCCTGCGAGGGAGCGCCATGAGCACCGTTGGCAAAGCCGGCCTCGAAGACGTCGTCGTCTCGACGTCGGACATCTGCTTCATCGACGGCCACGAGGGCCGCCTCGTCTATCGCGGCTACGACGTCGACGATCTGGCGGCCCACTCGAGCTTCGAGGAAGTCGTCTACCTTCTCTGGCATGGGGCGCTCCCGAGCAAGAAGGAGTACGAGGTCTTCTACAAGATGCTGTCGTCGAGCGCCAATCGCCGGCTGCCGCCCAAGCTCATCGCGCTGCTGCGCACGCTGCCCAGGAAGACGACGCCGATGGAGGTGCTCCGCACCGGCGTCTCCGCGCTGTCGGCGTGGGATCCCGACGCCGCCGACAACTCGCGCGAGGCCTCCGTGCGCAAGGCGACCCGGCTCACCGGGCAGATGCCGACGCTGGTGGCGGCATGGGAGCGCATCCGCCGCGGCCGCGCGCCGATCGCCCCGAATCCACGAATGAGCCTGGCCGCCAACTTCCTGTACATGATGTCGGGCAAGAAGCCGACCGCCCTCGCCGTGAAGACGTTCGACGTCGCGCTGATCCTGCACGCCGACCACGAGTTCAACGCCTCCACGTTCGCGGCGCGGGTCACCGCCGCCACCATGTCGGACATGCACTCGGCGATCACCTCGGCCATCGGCGCGCTGAAGGGGCCGCTGCACGGCGGCGCCAACGAGCAGGTCATGCTCATGGTGGAGAAGATCAAGGACCCGGCCAAGGCGGAGGCGTGGATCCGCAAGGCCATCGCCGACAAGATGCGGCTCATGGGCTTCGGCCACCGCGTCTACCGGGTGGAAGACCCGCGCGCCAAGCACCTGCGCCGGCTGGCCGGCGAGCTGGGGCGCCAGGTCGGCGACGAGAGCAAGGTGCAGATCCTCAACACGGTCGCCCGCGTCGTCACCGAGGAGAAGCACATCTATCCGAACGTGGACCTCTTCTCGGGCGCCGGCTACGCGGCGATGGGCATCGCCACCGACCAGTTCACGCCGATCTTCGCCATGAGCCGGGTCGCCGGCTGGGCCGCCCACGTGCTCGAGCAGCACGGCAACAACCGGCTCATCCGGCCGCGGGCCGAGTACACCGGCGCGACGCGCGCGACCTACGTGCCGATCTCGCAGCGCTGAGCGCAGGGCGCGGTGACGGCGATCCCGTTCGCCAAGGGCCACGGCCTGGGCAACGACTACATCGTCGTCCGCCGCGCCGACCTGCCCTTCGACCTCTCCGAGGCCTCCATCGTGCGCATCTGTGACCGGAACTGGGGGATCGGCTCGGACGGCATTCTGATGCTGGTGGAGTCCACGCGGGCGGATTTCGGGCTGCGCATCTTCAATCCCGACGGGAGCGAGGCCGAGAAGTCGGGCAACGGCCTGCGCATCTTCGCCAAGTGGCTGCGCGACCACGGCCACGCCGGGACGGACCGCTTCAGCGTGGACACCAAGGGCGGCGTCGTCGAGTGTCTGTGCCGGGGCAAGGCCGGCCGCGTCTCCCTCGTCACCGTGGAGATGGGGCGGGCGACGTTCCGGGCGCCCGACATCCCGATGAACGGCCCCGACCGCGAGGTGGTCGGCGTGCCCCTGCAGCTGCCCGACGGCGGGACGGTGACGGTCACCGCGGTGTCGGTCGGCAACCCGCACTGCGTGGTGTTCGTGGACCGGCTCGACATCGACGGTTGCCGGCGGCTGGGGCCCCTCATCGAGCGCCATCCGGCCTTCCCGCAGCGCACCAACGTGCAGTTCGCACGAGTGGCCGATCGGAGCACGCTCGACATCCTGATCTGGGAGCGCGGGGCCGGCTACACGCTGGCGTCCGGCTCGTCGTCGTGCGGCGCCGCCTCGGCGGCCGTGCGCAACGGCCTCTGCGACCACGGGCGGATCACCGTCCGCATGCCGGGCGGCGACCTCGTCATCGACGTGCGCGCCGACTGGTCGCTGCGACTGGAGGGGCCGGTGGAGGAGGTCTACACCGGCGTGCTGAGCGAGGAGTTCGCGGAGGCCTGGCTCACGCCCGCCACGCCGTGAGGCGGCTCTGCGTCTTCTGCGGCTCGGCGATCGGCGCCCGCCCCGCGTACGCGGCGGCGGCGCGCGCGCTCGCGGCCGAGCTGGCCCGGCGCCGCCTCGGGCTCGTGTACGGCGGCGGCTCGGTCGGGATCATGGGCGTCCTCGCCGACGCCGCGCTCGCCGCCGGCGTGGAGGTCATCGGCGTCATCCCCCGCCCGCTGGCCAGCCGCGAGCTGGCGCACGCCGGCCTCACCGAGCTCCGCCTCGTCGAGAGCATGCACGAGCGTAAGGCCACGATGGCCGCGCTCGCCGACGGGTTCGTCGCGCTGCCGGGGGGGCTCGGCACGCTCGAGGAGACGCTCGAGATGCTCACGTGGGCGCAGCTCGGCATCCACCGCAAGCCGGTGGCCGCGCTCAACGTAGCCGGCTACTGGGACGGGCTGATCCGGCTGCTCGATCACGCGACGGGCGAGGGGTTCGTCCGCCGCGAGTACGCCGAGCTGATGCTGTTCGCCGACACGCCGGCGGAGCTGCTCGACCGGGTGGCGGCGTGGACGCCGCCGTCGCTGCCGCGGCCCTGGCTCTCGCCCTCGCAGACGTAGCGCCGCCTGATCTCGCGCGGCGGGGGCGAGGGGGCGGGGGGCCGGCGACCACGAGGGTGGCGGCGGTGGTCCGTTGGCGGCGACCATACGAAGCGGCACGCCTGTCTGGGTCGCCGTGGAACGGGTCGGCGGCCCCCCGCCCCCTCGCCCTCGCCGCGCGGGTTGATGGACTTCGTCCGCGATCGTCGGGCGTCTGCGGTCGTCAGGCGCCCCTCGCTAGTCAGGGGCTCATGTGGAGGTTGGGGTGGCGGTGGTGGAGGTAGGGAGCCATGGCGGCGGCGGCGAGCAGGTTGGCGACGAGGATCGACCACGAGGAGAGGACGTGGAGGACGGAGCGCCGATTCTATTCCCCGACGGCCGCCGGCGCTTATCCACAGCTATCCACAACACGGCCGGGGATGCCAATCGACTGATAAACGCTTGGATCGATGAGCAAAAACAGTGTTTCAGCGAGGGCATTCGCGTTGCATTGTGCATAGCCGGGCGTGGTAGACTCCGCTTCGTCGTGATTGCCGCGTGGTGCTGGGAGCTCGTGGAGCCATACCTCGCACGCAACCTCCTGAACCGCGGTGTCGCGCATCCCACGCGCCGGCAGGTCCTTGAGGAGTTCGCGCGCGTCTGGCCCGGGCTCACCGCCACCATCGGCGTGCAGGAGCCCTTCGCCGGGACCATCCGCTTCAAGTGGCTGGTGCGCCTGCCCGCCACCGACATGGCCGAGTTCCTCGACGATCCCGACGGCTGGATCGGCACCCGCTACGGCGGCGGCAAGTTCAAGATGAACCTGCACCACGGCCTGCACTTCGTGAGCACGAAGAATTTCAAGCCGGGCGGAGATCCGCGCTGGGCCGAAGCGCCCGCGCTGGACCTCGACGCCTGAGCCAGGAGAGCCAACGATGCCCAGCGACGAGACACGACGTGTCCTCAAAGTGTTCGGGGTGGCGATGACGAGCCTGGAGGACGCCATCGACCAGCGCAAGCCGCTCGCGGAGGTCGCCCGGTGGGATGACGAGCTGGTCGACCGCATGCGCGAGGTGCTGGCGCTCGTCGACCGGCTCCGCAGCCGTCGCATCGCGTGACGACGCTGGTCGACGCCTCCGGCGTCGCGCTGACGCTGGCGCGGCCGCCGCGGCGGATCGTCTCCCTCATCCCCTCGATCACCGAGACCCTCTGCGCGCTGGGGCTGGCCGACGCCCTGGTCGGCGTGACCGCGTACTGCGTCGAGCCGCGCGCGGTCGTGCGCGCCAAGACGCGGATCGGCGGCGAGAAGGATCCGGACCTGCCGGCGATCCGCGCGCTCGCCCCCGACCTCGTCGTCGCCAACGTCGAGGAGAACGTCCGCGAGCACATCGAGACGCTGCGGGGCTGGTCCATCCCGGTGTGGGTGACCTATCCGCGCACGGTGGCCGAGGGGCTGGCGATGATCCGCGAGCTCGGCGCGGTGACGGGCGCCCGCGAGCGCGCCGAGGCGCTGCTGGCCGAGCTGGAGCCGCTCTACGAGCGGGTGCGGGCGGCGACGGCGCGACGTCCCCCGGTCTCCGTCTTCTACCCGATCTGGCGCGATCCGTGGATGACGATCGGGCCCGACACCTACGTCCACGACCTGCTGGCGGTGTGCGGCGCCGGCAACGTCTTCGGCGACGCGGCCGCCCGCTATCCGACCGTCACGCTCGACGAGATGGCCGCGCGCCGGCCCGAGGTCATCGTCCTGCCCGACGAGCCGTTCCGCTTCCGCCGCGCGCACCTGGCCGACTTCGCGCCCTATCCGGCCGTGCCGGCCGTGCGCGACGGGCGGCTGCACCTCGTGGACGGCAAGCCGTTTTCGTGGCACGGCCCGCGGGTGGGGGAGGCGCTGCGCACGCTGCCCGCGCTGTTCGGCGCCGCCGGTGGCTGAGGCCTGCCCGCGCTGCGGCGCGCCGGACGTGGCGGCCGCCACGTGCCCGCAGTGCGGAGTCGTGATCGCGGTCTACCGCGCCTCGCTGGACACGCTCCGGCGCGGCCCCGCCGCCAGGCCGGTGCCCTCCGCGCTCCGCCCGGCGGCGCCGCGAGTCGGCGTCGCGCCCCCCGTCGCGGCGGCCCCTGCCCGCGCGGCGGTGGCCGCCCCGCCGGCGTCGCGGCGCCTCGTCTTCCACGGCTCGGCGCCGGGACTCTTCGGCATCCAGGCGGTGAACGCGCTGCTGACGCTGCTCACCGCCGGCGTCTTCTTCTTCTGGGGCAAGACGCGCGTGCGCCGCTACACCCTGAGCGAGACGGAGCTCGACGGCGACCGCTTCGCCTATCACGGCACCGGGCGCGAGCTGCTGGTGGGATTCGCCAAGGGCGTCAGCGTGTTCTTCATCCCGGTCGCGCTGCTCGCCATCCTGCCCGAGCTCTACGAGGCGCCGGGCGACGTGCGCTCGTCGCTGCGGAGCCTGCTGTGGCTGGTCGGCGTGCTGCTGGTGCCGGTGGCGATGGTGGGGGCCCGGCGCTACCGGCTCAGCCGGATGTCGTGGCGCGGCATCCGCTTCTCGTTCCGCGGGCGCGTGCGCGATTTCGTCGGCGTCTTCGTGGTGGGCACGATCCTCACCTCGCTCACGCTGGGGTTCTACTATCCGGTCTTCGTCACGCAGAAGCAGGCGTTCATGGTCTCGCACGCGTACTTCGGCTCGCGCAAGTTCGACTTCGACGGCCGCGGCCGCGACCTCGTGCGGCCGTTCCTGGTCATGATCCTCCTGTTCGTCCCCACGCTGGGGCTGGCGTGGTTCTGGTTCTCGGCCCGCCGCCAGCGCTATTTCCTGGAGCACACGCGCTTCGGTCTCACGCGGCTGCGCTCGGCGGTCACCGGCGGCCGGCTGGCGTGGCTGCAGATCACCAACGTGCTGGCGATCGTGCTGACGCTGGGGTTCCTCTGGCCGTGGACGGTGGTCCGCAGCCTGCGCTTCACCTTCCGCTACGTCACGCTGCAGGGACCGCTCGACGTGACCGACGTCCACCAGGACGCGCGCCCCGCCTCCGCGATGGGCGAGGGGCTGGCGAGCCTGCTCGACGCCGACTTCGGCGTCGGGTGAACCGCTGCCACCCCGCCGGGATTGGATTACACTGACGCCATGAAGCTCCGCCTGCTCACCGCCGAGGAGCGCCGCCGGCTGCTCGTGTGGGCGCTGCTCTGCGCCGGCGCCTTCCTCGCCATCGGCGTGGCGGCGCAGGAGCGGTGGATCCTCGGCGAGGAGGTCGCCGTCCAGCGCGCGGTGCAGGCCACGCGGGTGCGGGCGCTCGACCACACGATGGAAGTCGTCTCGCTGCTGGGGTCCGGCTGGGTGCTGCTTCCGCTGGCGGTGGCGAGCTGCCTGCTCGTCGGCGCGCGCCACCGGCGTCTCGGCGTCGCCCTCGCCCTCGTCGCGGCGGCCGGCTGGCCCGTCATGAGCCTGGCGAAGCTGATCGTGATCCGCCAGCGCCCCAACACGGTGATGTATGCCTATCCGAGCTCGCACACGTTCGGCATCGTCATGTTCCTCGGCCTGCTGGTCTACGCGCTGTGGACGCTGCAGGCGCCGGCCCGCTGGCGGTGGCTCCTCGCGGCCGGCGGAGCGGTGCTCACGCTGGCGGTCGGTGCGAGCCGCGTCTATCTGAACGCCCACTGGATCGGCGACGTCGCGGGCGGCCTGGTCGGCGGCGCCGCCTTCCTCCTGGCCGGCGTGCTGGTGATCGATCCGAAGCTGCGTCCGGCCGTCGCGCCCGCCGAGGACTCGTCACCCACGACGCTCGACACCGTCACCAGCTGAGGTGCCGGCGCCCGCCTCGCGCGTCTGGGACGCCCAGTATCTCGACGGCGTGGCGCCGGTGCGCCGGCCGGCGCGGGTGGCGATCGGCAGCGCCGGCCTCGAGATCACGCTGACCGAGACGGGCCGCACCTTCCGCTGGCCGCTGGCCGGCGTCAGCCAGACCCAGGGCTTCTACGAGGGCGAGCAGATTCGTCTCGAGCGCGGCGGCGCCGACGCGCTGCTGCTCGCCGACGTCGCGTTCCTCACCGCGCTGCGGGCGGCCGCGCCCGGCGTGGCCGCCGCATTCCACGATCCCGCCCGCCGGCGCTTCCGCGCGGGCGTGGCGGCGCTCGCCGCGCTGGGGACCGTGGCGGTCGGGCTGGCGCTCTACGTGTGGGGCATCCCCGGCCTCGCCGATCTCGTCGCCGCGCGCGTGCCGGTCGCCTGGGAGGTCGCGCTCGGCGAGGCGGCCATCGCCGAGCTGGCGCCGCCCGCCCGGCGCTGCGCGGACCCCGAGCGGCAGCGGCGCATCGACGAGATCACCGGCGTGCTGCTGCGCACGCTGCCCCGGGCGCGCTACCCGTTCCGCGTCACGGTCGTGGATCGGCCGATGGTCAACGCCTTCGCGACGCCGGGCGGCTTCATCGTCGTCTTCCGCGGCCTGCTCGAGCGGACCGAGAACGCCGAGGAGCTGGCCGGGGTCCTCGCCCACGAGATGCAGCACGTGCTCCACCGCGACGCCACCCGGGCGATCCTCCGCCAGGCGTCCACCGGCGTCCTGGCGGCGGCGCTGATCGGCGACGTCAGCGGCGTGCTGGCGTTCGGCGTGCAGAGCGCGCGCGTGCTGGGTGACCTGCGCTACAGCCGCGAGGCCGAGCGCGCCGCCGACCATGACGGCCTGCGGATGCTGCAGGCGGCCGGCGTCGATCCGGCCGGGATGTTCGCGTTCTTCGCCGCGCTGGAGAAGCTGGAGGGCGATCAGCGGGCGGGTGCCCAGTACGTCTCGACGCATCCGGCGTCCTCGCAGCGTCTGCAAGAGCTGCGGGCGCTGGCCGCCGCCAATCCGCGCCCGTCGGTGAAGCTCCTGCCCACCTACGACTGGAGCGACATCCGGAAGATCTGCGCGAAGCAGGCTGCTGAAAAAGGCCCATCAGGCAGTACGCCTCGCGCGCGACCGGCGGGCGCCGCCTCGCATCTGGACCGTTTTGATCAGCCTGCCTGCGAGCGCCGCGCCGCCGCCACCAGTCCGTGCACGCGCGCGGGCAGCGCCGGGGTGGCGGTGAGCCGCACGCCCAGCGGAGCCAGCGCGTCGTCGATGGCGTTGGCGATCGCCGCCGGCGGCGAGATGGCGCCGCCCTCGCCGAGCCCCTTGATGCCGAGCGGGTTGCGCGGCGACGGGTACTCGAGGTGGACGCACTCGATCAGCGGCAGGTCGTCGGCGCGCGGCACCGTGTAGTCCATCAGCGTGCCGGTCAGGAGCTGGCCCTCGCCGTCGTAGGCCATCTCCTCGAAGAGCGCGCCGCCCACCCCCTGCGCGACGCCGCCGTGCACCTGGCCCTCCACGATCGTCGGGTTGATGACCCGGCCGCAGTCGTGGGCGACGACGTAGCGCAGGAGGCGCACGGCGCCGGTGTCCGGATCGACCTGCACCTGGGCGACGTGGACCGCGCTCGCGTAGGTGACGGTGGGCACGTGGTGGTAGGCGGTGGCGTCGAAGTCGGGCGCCGCCACGCCGGGGCGGGCGAAGGTCGGGATGGCGGCCTGGATCACGCGCCCGAGGTCCACCGCCGAGGCGGGGGCGCCGCGCACGAAGACCCGGCCGTCCTCGATCTCGATGTCGACGGGGGCGGCTTCCAGCAGGGCGGCGGCGGCGACGGCGACCTTGGCCCGCACGGCGGCGGCGGCGTCGGCGATCGAGTTGCCGGCGGTGACGGCGCTGCGGCTGGCGAAGGTGCCGACGCCGAACGGCACCGCGGCGGTGTCGCCGCCGATCACGGTCACCCAGTCGAGCGGCACGCCGAGGGCGTCGGCGCAGATCTGCGCGAACGAGGTCTCGTGGCCCTGGCCGGAGGCGACGGCGCCGGTGGCCACCCGCACGTGGCCGGCGAGGTCCAGCGTCACGCGGGCGCCCTCGAACGGCCCGATGGCCGTGCCCTCCACGTACCCGGAGATCCCGATCCCGCGCCACACGCCGCGCCCGCGCAGCGCCGGTTGCTCGCGGCGGAACGCGTCGTAGCCGGCCGCCTCCAGCGCGGCGTCGAGCACGGCGCGGAAGTCGCCGCTGTCGTAGACGAGCGGGTTGCCGTCGCGGTACGGCATGCCGAGGTCCCACGGCAGGTCGGCCGCGGTGAGATAGTTGCGCCGGCGGATCTCGGCGGGATCGAGGCCGAGCTGGCGGGCGAGGCCGTCCACCGCGCGGTCCATCGCGAACACCGTCTCCGGGCGCCCCGCCCCGCGGTACGGCGCGTTCGGCGTCTTGTGCGTCACCACGCCCTGCACCTCGACGGCGAGGTCGCGCACGCGATGGGGGCCGAGCAGGTGGGCGACCGTATTGTAGGGCAGCACGATGCCCCAGACGTTGTAGGCGCCGAGGTCGAGCCAGATCCGGTCGCGCACGCCGAGGATCGTGCCGTCGCGCCGCGCGGCCAGGCTGATCCGGTGCGTCTGGTGGCGGGCGTGGGCGGCCCCCACCATGTGCTCCTGCCGGCTCTCGATCCACTTCACCGGGCGGCCCAGCGCGCGCGCCGCGAGCGGAACCAGCACGTCCTCGGCATAGCCGGAGGCCTTCGTGCCGAAGCCGCCGCCGAGGTCGGGGGCGATCACGCGGACGCGATGGGGCGGCAGCTCGAGCGCGCCGGCCAGCCCCTGCTGCACGAAGTGGGCGACCTGGGTGCTGTTCCACGTCGTCAGCGTGTCGTCGCGCCGGTCCCACTGGGCGACGACGCCGCGCCCCTCGAGCGGCATGCCCACGTAGCGCTGGATGCGGAACGTCTCGCTGAACACGGCGTCGGCGCCCGCGAACGCCCGCTCGACGTCGCCGATGGCGTGGGTGAAGGCCACCGCGACGTTGGTTCCCCACTCGGCGTGCACGAGCGGCGCGCCGGCCTCGGCGGCCGCCACCATGTCCACCGTGACCGGCAGCGGCTCCCACTCGACCTCGAGGCGGGCCAGCGCGTCCTCGGCCCGCGCCGGGCTGTCGGCCACGACCATCGCGACGACCTCGCCCACGTAGCGCGCGCGGTCGCGGCAGAGCGCGTACTGCGGCGCCTGGCGCACGTCGAACTTGACGCCGGCCGCCAGCCCGGGCGGCGGCGCGCCGAACTGGGGCAGGGGCTTCATCCAGCGCGCGAGGTCGGCGAACGTGAACACCCCGGCGACGCCCGGCATCGCCCGGGCCGCCGCCGTGGTCAGGCGGGCGAGCCGCGCGTGGGCGTGGGGCGAGCGGAGGAAGGCCGCGTGCAGGAGCCCCGGCAGCGTGACGTCGTCCACGAAGCGGCCCTCGCCGCGGAGGAATCGAGGGTCCTCGCGCCGCCGGACGGCGGCGCCGAAATACTTCGCGCCCATCGAGCGCGGGCTAGGACGACTTCTTGCGCGCGGGGATCAGCCACTCCAGCCAGGGGGCGACCACGGCCATGAAGAGCCCCGGGATCGCCACACCGGCGATGGTGCCGAGGATTCCAAGGAACACGAGCGAGATCGCGGCGATGACGGCGTCGAGCAGCAGGTCCATCGGGCCTCCCCCGTCGGGCTAGCGTGGCGCCTCATTATCGTCGCTGGAGCGCCGAATGTCGAGCATCGCCGGCACCCCCGGAAACTGCCCGGAGGGCTCGACCCGGGTGATGTGGGTCATGCGGGCGATGATCTCCCGGACCCGTTGCGAGGCCTCGACGGCCCGGTCGATCCAGCGCGTCTCCTGCCCCTCGGCCAGCCGCCGCTGGAGCAGCTCGAGCGAGCCCACGATGACGGTCAACGGGTTGTTGATCTCGTGGGCCGCCGCGTTGGCCACCAGCGTGATGGCGCGCAGGTCGGACACCTCGCGTCGGGCGGCGTCCAGCGCCTCGCGCGGGCCGGCGTCGCGCAGGATCACGATGTCGTAGCGCCGCCCGTCGTGCGCCACCCGCCGGCAGGTCAGGTCCACCGCGCGGATCGCGCCGTCACCGCCGCGCAGGGGCAGGCCGAAGCCGCCGGCCACGCCGGCGCGCGTCGTCTCGGCGTCGAGCGCCTCCCAGCGCGCGCGCCCCTCGCCCTCGGCGGGCCAGGACTCGCGGGTATCCCGCCCCAGCAGCCGCTCGCGCGCGGTGCCGGATAGCGCGGCGTCCGCGCGGTTGGACTCGAGGATCCGGTGCGTGTCGGCGTCCACGATGCGGATCGCCTCGGACGTCTCGTCGAGCAGCGCGCGGAAGCGGCGCTCGACCACGTAGAGGCGCTCGCGCTCCAGGATGTTCTGGAAGAGCTGGGCCAGCAGGGTGATGCCGCCGAGATAGGCGACGAGGAAGTGCGGCCACGTCTGCTCGAACTTGGCGAGCCCCTCGCGGCCGAGCATCGCGTAGCCGAGCAGCGTGGTGAGGAACGTCGCCGCGCCCAGCGCGAGGGCGTGGACGGTGCGCACGCGCCCGCGGCCGTGGCGCATGGCCCAGGCGTGCACCAGGCTGCCGGCGGCGGCCGCGCAGAGCACGCTCACGACGCCGGGGATGCTGCCGGCGCCGCCCAGCCACTGCCACCGGTACACCGAGACGACCACGGCGGCCGCCGCGCCGGCCGGCCACCCCTCGAACAGCGCGACGAGCGCGACGGGCACGTTGCGGGCGTCGAAGAACACGCCGGACGCGACCTGGATGCGCGCGACCGCGAGGCCGACGGCGAGGCCGCCGAACGCCAGACCGTTCAGGAGCCGGCGCAGGACGCGCAGGCGCGGCCGGCCGTCGCCGAGCACGCGCATCGTGGCGAGATAGAAGAGGACGCCGAACGCCAGGACACCGACCGCCTCGGTCAGGTCGTGGAAGTCGATCTCACTCGACCTCGAGGATCATCTCGATCTCGACCGGGATGTTGACCGGCAGCCCGGCCATCCCGACCGCCGAGCGGGCGTGCTTGCCGATCGCCTCGCCGAAGATCTCGACCATCAGGTCGGAGCAGCCGTTGATGACTCTGGGCTGATCTCCGAAGCCGTCGGCCGAGTTCACCATCCCCAGCACCTTCACCACGCGCCGGACCCGATCGAGGCTGCCCAGCGTCGCCCGCGTGGTGGCGAGCAGGTTGAGGCCGACCTCGCGCGCCGCCTGGTAGCCCTGCTCGACGGTGAGCTCGCGGCCGAGCTTGCCGGTCAGCGACGGCTTGCCGTCGGCGCGCAGCGGCCCGTGGCCGGAGAGGAAGAGCAGGTTGCCGGTGCGCACGGCGGGGACGTAGTTCGCCATGGGCGTCGGCGTCGCGGGCAGCGTGATGTTCTTCGCCTTCAGCGTGGCCTCGGCGCCCATGGGCGCCTCCTTCGAGAGAGGCATGACAACGGCGCGAGCATCGTGGCACACTACGCCGTGCCCGTCAAACCTGAGCCCGCCGTCCCGTCCCCCGCCGCCACGCTCGTCGTGCTTCGCGACCGCCCCGCCGGCGGGGTCGAGTGCCTGCTGATGCGCCGCCACCTGAAGAGCAAGTTCGCCGCCGGCGATTTCGTGTTCCCGGGCGGCAAGATCGAGGCCGACGACAACCCCGACGACGCCGCGGCGTGGTGTCGCGGCCTCGACGTCAAGGACGCCGCCCGCCGCCTGGCCCTCGAGGACGCGCCGCGCACCGCGCTCGGCTTCTGGATCGGCGCGATCCGCGAGACGTTCGAGGAGGCCGGGCTGCTGCTGGCGGCCGGCGCCGCCGGCGGCGACGTGGACCTCGCGCCGCCGCGCTTCGCCGAGTATCGCCGCGCCTGTCATCGCGAGAACCGCGCCTTCTGGACGATGCTGCGGGCCGAGGGGCTCACGCTCGCCACCGACCGGCTCGTCTACTTCGCCCACTGGATCACGCCCGAGGAGCAGCCGCTGCGCTTCGACACCCGCTTCTTCGCCGCGCCGGCCCCGGCCGGCCAGCCGGCGAGCGGCGACGACTTCGAGATGACCGATCTGAAGTGGCTGACCCCGCGCGAGGCCGTCGAGGCGCAGCAGCGCGGCGAGATCTCGCTGCGCAACCCCACCGTGAAGAACCTGTTGCTCTTCGACGGCGCCCGCGACACCGCCCACGCGCTGGACCGGGTCCGCGATCGCGCGGTGACGACGATCCGCCCGCGCATCGTCATGGAGGGCGACGCGCGCCGGGTGCTGATGCCCGGCGACCCCGGCTACTTCTGAGCCCGGGCCGCTCGGCCTCGGCTCAGGAACGGCCGACGAGCGGGGCGAAGCGGCGGGTGAACTCGGCGGGGTCGAGGTTGCCGGCCCTGGCCAGCGCGGCCACCGCGGCGGGGTCGTCGAAGTCCTCGGGCTTGAGGCGGATCATGTAGGCGGCGAGCGTCTGGTACATCTCGGACTCCATGTCCACGTAGCGCACGCGGATCTTGCCGGTCTTGGGATCCATCATGAGGCCGAACGGCACCGGCACCAGGCGCCCGGCCTGGATCGTCACCATCGCGTTGCTGCCGCCCTCCAGCAGGAAGCGCGTGGCCCAGTAGCCGAGGCTGCGGCAGTACTGGATGTCGTGGGCGCCCGGCGGCGCGCAGCGCAGCTCGTAGCCGAGGTCCTTGGCGACGATGATGCACTCCACGCCGCGCGCCTTGAGGCTGGCGCTCACGCGCTCCTTGAGCAGGCGGCCGAGGTCCAGCTCGGCCAGCCTCACGTTGCCGTAGCCGTCGCGCTCGACCTCGCCGAGCGTCTGCGGATCGAGCTTCTCGGCGAGCCCCTCGGAGAGCAGCGCCACCCCCTGCTCGCGGCCGTGGGCGCGGCGCTTGATGATCGCGCCCTCCAGCGTGTCGGCGAGCCGGTCGAGGCTGACGTGCGGCTCGGGGAACTCCTCGGCGATGAGCGTGACGGTGGCGCCGGCCGCGCCGCCGATGCCGAGGGCCAGGTGGCCGGCGTGGCGGCCCATGACCGTCACGAAGAACCAGCGCTCGGTGGTGGCAGCGTCCTGCATGAGGTTGCGCACGAGGTCCTTGCCGAGGTTGCAGGCGGTGGTGAAGCCGAAGGTGACGATGTCGCTCGGCAGCGGCAGGTCGTTGTCGATCGTCTTCGGCACGTGGGCGACCGTCAACCCCTCCAGGGCCCGGGCCAGCCGCGAGGCGGCGAACGCGGTGTCGTCGCCGCCGATCGTGATCAGGTGATCGACCCCCAGGCGCTTGAGCGCCTCGGCCGCGCGCGTCACGCCCTCCGGGCTCCTGGTGGGGTTCGTGCGCGAGGTGCGGATGATGGAGCCGCCGTCGAAGTGGATGCGCGAGGTGTCGTTGATCATGAGGTCCACGACGTGCTCGGTGTCGCCCTGCACCAGCCACTTGAAGCCGTCGTAGCACCCCAGCACGCGCAGCCCGTGGTTGCGCGCCTCGATCGTCGCCGCGGCGATGACCGCGTTGATGCCGGGCGCCGGGCCGCCGCCGACGAGGATGGCGAGCGTCTTCATCTACACCGTCAGGACGATCTTGCCGAACTGCTTGCCCTCGGCCAGCCGCTGCTGGGCGGCGGCGCCGTCCTTGAGCGGCGCCACCTCGTCGATGATCGCGCGCAGGCGGCCGGCGAAGAACTGACCCATCACGTCGTTGAACTCGCGCCGGTTGGCCATCGTGGAGCCGATGAGGTGGACCTGCTTCCAGAACACCAGCGGGATCAGCGTCTCGCCGATCGGCCCCGAGGTCGCCCCGCACGTCACCAGCCGGCCGCCGCCCTTGAGCGAGCGGATCGAGTCCTTCCAGGTGGCCGCGCCCACGTTCTCGATGACGACGTCCACGCCGCGCTTGCCGGTGGCCTCGAACACCTGCCGGGCCCAGTCGGGATTCTTCTTGTAGTTGATCCCGACCTCGGCGCCGAGCGCCTTGGCCTTCTCGAGCTTGGCGTCGTCGGAGGAGGTCACGATGACGCGGGCGCCGCACAGCCGCGCGATCTGGACCGCGGTGGACGACACGCCGCCGCCCACGCCGATGATCAGCACGTCCTGGCCGGCCCGCACCTGGCCCTGCGTCACCACCATCCGCCACGCCGTCATGTTGGTCAGCACGAAGGACGCCGCCTGCTCGAAGGTCACGTGCCCGGGCAGGGGCAGGACGTTCTCGGCGCGCACCGGCACGTACTCGGCGAGGCCGCCCGGCGCGTGCTCGCCGAGGATCCCGTACCGCACGCACAGGCTGTCCTCGCCCCGGATGCAGAACTCGCAGCGGCCGCAGGTGAGGTTGGGGTTCACCGCCACCCGCGTGCCGACCGTCACGCCCTGCGCAACCGCGCCGACCTCGGCGACCTCGCCGGCGATGTCGCAGCCCGTCCAGAACGGCAGCGGCGTCTTCAGCGCCGGGATGCCCTCGCGCACGAACAGGTCCAGGTGATTGAGCGCGCAGGCGCGGACCCGGACGAGCACCTCGTTCGGCTTGAGCGTCGGGTCGGGCACGTCCTGGAGCCTGAGCTTGTCGGGGCCGCCGAACTCGTTGAACGCGAGCGCTTTCATCTGTCGAGGTCTCTCATCCGTTGAAGTCCTTGATATTTGGCGTCGGGGCGCCTGCGCAGGGCTCCGGCGCCCGACGGTCGGCGAGTCTCATCCGTTGAAGTCCTTGATCACGCGCGGCAGGCGCGGGTCGTCGAGCGCGGGGGGTGTGTACGGCTGATAGAAGGCGGTGCGGTCGAGCAGGCCGGCGTAGCGCTCGCGGATCTTCGGCCCGATGTCCTGCCAGGTGCCGGTGACCGCGTACGTCTCGACCATCTCGTCGGTGATGAGGTCGGCCATGCCCTTCCAGTCGCCCTCCACCGACTTGCGGTGCAGGTGCGGGACCAGGTCCTGCCAGCCGTGCGCCGCCAGCACCGGCTCGTAGGTCCGGGTCGAGGCGTAGAAGGCGATCTGCTGCTTCACCGCCTGCCGGGCGTGCGCGCGCTCGGGCTCGGTGTCGCCGACCACCACGAACGTCGTGGTGGCGTAGGCAAAGCCGACACCGTCGCGGCCGGCCTTCGCCATCCCTTCCTTCACGGCCGGCTGCACGTACTCGCGCAGGTACGTCGCGCTGTTGAACGGGTGCACGTGCAGGCCGTCGCACACCTCGCCCGCCACGCGGCACATCGCCTGGTTCACCGCCGCCACGTACACGGGCACGCGCGGATGCTCGATCGGGCCGGGGTTGAAGAACGGCGTCATGAGGTCGAAGCGGTAGAACTGGCCCCGGAAGGCGAGCGTGGTCCCGTTCTGCCAGCAGTCCCAGATCGCCCGCAGCGACTGGACGACCTCCCGCATCCGCGGCGCCGGCGCCTCCCACTTTACGGAGAAGCGGCGCTCGTTGTGGCCCTTCACCTGCGAGCCGAGGCCGAGGATGAAGCGGCCGCCCGAGGCCTTGGCGAGGTCCCACGCGGTGTGGGCGAGGACCATGGGGCTGCGCGGGAAGGCGACCGCGATCGACGTGCCCAGCCGCATGCGCGACGTGACGGTGGCGGCGACCGCCAGCGGCAGGAACGGATCGTGCTGGGTCTCGGCCGACCACAGGCAGTCGTACCCGAGCGCCTCGACCTTGCGCGCGTAGTCGGGGATCTGCGTGAGATCGTGGGTCAGCATCGCGACGTCGAGCTTCACGGGAGTCTCCTCGTGCCGCGCATTCTAACCCGGGCGGACACCGTTTGCCCGCGGGCCGCCCCCGGCGTATGATGCGCGCCGTGAGTGACGCGAAGGTCGAGACGGTCCGGTCGGCGAGCAGCGGCGTGCTGGGGCGGGCGACCAGCACCGCCCGCGGCGTCGCGCTGGCGCTCGACTCGTCCTCGCGCCCGCAGACCGACGCCTTCACCAACAGCGAGGCGTTCCTCGGCGCGGTGTCGTCCTGCGGCGTCACCCTCATCGAGATGCACGCGCACGAGACGGGCGTGCCGCTGCGGGGGCTGACGGTGACGATCGACGGCGTGCGGGTGCCGCCCGAGCCGCGCTTCACCGCCGTCACCATGCGCTTCGAGCTGGCCGGCGTCAGCCAGGTCCAGGCGGAGGCGCTGGTCGAGACCTACCGAAACCGCTGACCCCTCTACCGCACGGTCGCGGCCGCGACCGCCGTGAAGATCGAGGTGACGGCGCTGCCGCGCTAACGCAGCCGCGCCAGCCCCTCGAGCAGCGCGCGGGCCTCGCGCACGACGCGCTCCACGACCTCGGCGGCGCCCGGCAGGTCGTGGATCAGCCCCACGCTCTGGCCCGTCGGCATCGGGAACCACGCCGGGTCCGCCTGCCGGCCGGCGTGGGCGAAGATGTCCTGGGCGGCGCGCGACTGGAGCATCGCGGGGAAGATCGGCGCGCCGGAGGCCGCGTACTCGGCCGTGTAGCGGTTGGCCAGGTAACGCGCCCACAGCCCGGTGATCGCGTCGGTCACGGTGGTCGTCTCCGCCTCGCGCTCGAGCAGAAGCTTCTTCTGGAACTCCGGCACGGTGGCCTCGCGGGTGGCGACGAAGCGCGTGCCGAGCAGCACCCCCGCGGCGCCCAGCGCGAGCGCCGCCACCAGCCCGCGGCCGTCGGCGATGCCGCCGGCGGCGACCACCGGCACGCGGACCGCGTCCACCACCTGCGGCACCAGCGCCAGCGTGCCCACGCACGCCTCGTCGGCCGTCGCGCGCTTCGTCCACGTCGAGCGATGGCCGCCCGCCTCGCCGCCCTGCGCGACGATGACGTCCACCCCGGCGCGCTCGACCGTGCGCGCGTCCTCCACCGTGGCCACCATCGCCATCACCTTGATGCCGCGCTCGTGGCAGCGGCGCACCAGCCCGGCGTCCGGGTCGCCCAGCCCGATGGACCACACCGGCACCCGCTCCTCGAGGATCACCTCGAACGCCGGCGGGATCAGGTCGGGCACCGCCGGCGGCGCCGCGGTCGTCGCGGGCAGTCCCAGCTGCGCGCGGAAGCCGTTGAGCGTCGCCTGCACGGCGGCCACCGTGGCGGCGGGGATCGCCGCCGGATCGGCGGGGGGCCGCAGCGCGTTGGGCATGAACTGGTTGACGCCGAACGGGCGGTCGGTCGCGGCGCGGACGCGGCGGATCGCGTCGCGGAGCTGGTCGGGCGTGAGATGGAGCGCGGCGATGGTCCCGAGCCCGCCGGCCCTCGACACCTCGATGACCAGATCCGGCCCCGCCACGCCGCCCATGCCGGACTGCACGATCGGGTACTCAATGCCGAGCAGGTCGCACAGCGGGGTGCGCAGGCTCATCGTCCCAGCTCCTTCAGCGCTTGCTCGCGCAGCTTCACCCGCTGGACCTTGTCGCCGTGCGGGCTCGGCGTGCGCGGCACGTCGGCGACGAAGCGGATGACCTTGGGGATCTTGTAGGAGGCGATCTTGCCCCGGCAGAAGGCGCGCAGCTCGTCCTCGCTCACGCGCGCGTGGGGCCGGGCGATCACGTAGGCCACCGGCGCCTCGTTGGTCTGCGGGTCGGGAATGCCGACGACGAACGCCTGGTCCACGGCGGGGTGGGACTGCAAGAAGGCCTCGATCTCGCCGGGCGCCACCATGAAGTGGCTGATCCGCAGCGTCTCCTTGAGACGGCCCTTGAAGATCGTGTGGCCGGCGCCGTCGTGGGCGGCGAGGTCGCCGGTGCGGAACCAGCCGTCGGCGGTGAAGGCCGCCGCCGTCTCCTCGGGCTTGTCGAAGTAGCCGCGCGTGACGCTGGGGCCGCGGAACTGCAGCTCGCCCTCCTCGCCGGCGGCGCACGGCCGCCCCGTTTCCGGGTGGGCGACGCGGACCTCGAGCCCCGGCGGCGCCACGATGCCCGGCTGGGCGCGCAGCGCGAGCGGCTCGTCGAGGTCGTGCAGCAGGGCCAGCGCGTTGACCTCGGTCATGCCGTAGGGCTGGTAGGCGAGCGGCACGCCGAGGCGCTCGACCACCGCGTCGAACATGCCGGGCCCGCCGCCGCCGACCGCCGCGAACGCGCCGGTGCGCAGCGACGAGCGGTCGTAGCGGTCGAGGTCGGGATGGTCGAGCAGCGGCTTGAGCATCGTGTCCACCGCGTTGAGCACGGTGCAGCGCTCGCGCTCGATCAGCATCAGCGCGCGCAGCGGGTCCCACGCCTCCATGAGCACCAGGCACGCCGCGTGGCTCCACGTCGAGAGCGGGATGTTGACGCCGCCCCAGGTGCCGGCGGCCGGCAGCGCGTGGAGCACGCGATCCTCCGCGGTGAGGCGCAGCCGCTCGCCGCACTGCCAGGCGTGCGGCACGCAGTTGCGGTGGCTGATCATCGCGCCCTTGGGAAACGACGTGGTGCCCGACGTGTAGAGCAGGGTGAAGACGTCGTCGGGGCCGACGGTGGCGTCGGGGACCTCGCCGCCGGCGTCCACCACGTCCTCGACGCGATGGCAGCCCGGGTAGGGATCCTCGGCGTCCACGAGGACGTGGCGCAGCCGCGGCAGCGCCGCGCTCGCCAGCTCGCCGGGCACCGACGACGGCAGCTCGGGGATCACCTGGTGCAGCATCTCGAGGTAGTCGATGGCGCCGAGGTGATCGGTGAGCAGCAGGGCCGCCGCCCGCGACTGGCCGAGGATGTAGGAGAGCTCGTGCGCCCGGTAGCGCGGGTTGAGCGCGACGACGACGACGCCCAGCCGCGCCGCCGCGAGCTGGGCGACGTACCAGCGCGGCCGGTTGGGCAGCCAGATGCCGAGCGCGTCGCCCTGGCCGAGGCCGAGGGCGGCGAGGCCGGCGGCGAAGGCGTCCACGCGCGACCTCAGAGTGGCGAACGTCACGCGCTCGTCGCCGAAGCGGATCGCCTCGCGCTCGCCGTGGCGGTCGGCGACCGCCGCGAGCATCCCGTACACCGTCGCCGTCTCGAACGGGCTCGCGACCACCGGCTACTCCAGCCGGTAGAGGGCCGCCGCGTTGCGGTGGGCCACGCGCTCGGCGACGTCGGGGGGCAGCTCGCCGAGGATGCGGCGCGTCCACGCCATGAGGCGGTCGAGCATCGCCGGCTCGAACAGCCGCGCGGCCCACACGTCGAGGCCGATCACGAAGCGGTCCGGGCGCTTCGTGATCAGCGCCTTCCAGGCGGGATCGAGCGGCCCCGTCTCGGTGGCGAGCGCGGGCGTGCGCTGAAAGTGCATGCCGGAGAGGTCCACCGTCAGGTTGGGATGGCGCGCGAGCAGGCCGTCGATCACCTCGGGGGTGCTCTCACCCGCGTGGGCCAGCACGAGCGTCGCCGCGGGCGCCGCCGCCAGCGCGGCCTCGAGCGCCTTCGCCGACGCGGCGGTCAGCTCCTGGTGGATGACGACGGGAGCACGATGGCTGGCGGCGACCTCCAGGATCTTCACGAACGCCGGATCGGCGGGGCTGCGGTCGATCTTGCGGCTGACCTGGCGGATGTGGACCTCGCCGACGACGTGGGCGCCGCTCTTCGCGAGCCCGGTGTCCAGCCGCGCGGCCGCCGCCGCCGACGTCGGGTCGGGCAGGGGCTCGCCCGCGACGACCCGGCCGGGGTACTTCCGCGCGGCGGCGGCGAGCCAGGCCGCGTCCTGCTTCTGCACGCCGCCCACGCCGAGCAGCACGACCTTCGTCACGTTGTGGCGCTTCATCGCCGCCGCGTAGGCGTCGATGGCCGTCGCGTTGGGGACGTGCGAGTGGGCGTCGATGATCGGGCCGGCATAGTCGGCGGCGGCCGCCGGGCCCGCGACCGTCGCCGCCAGCGCGAGGGCGACGTAGAATCGCCGGCGTGACGCTCGCCTCACGAGGCCTTCCCGCTCTTGAAGTGCCTGGCGAGCGCGTCCATGATCATGGCCAGCGCCTCCTGCTCGGTGCGCCCCTTCACGGTGACCTTGTACTGGACGGCTTCGGCCATCCACTCGCCCAGCTCGTTGCGGTAGATCTCGACCTCGAACTGCATGGGCCGGCCTCCACGGTTGGCTCCTCGACAGCCCGCCCAGTATCGCATCCCGCCGGGGCGCGCGCGTCCTGGGGTATCATCGCCGCCATGCGCACGCTCGTCACGCGCGACGCGAATCTGCCTGCCGCCTACTCGGACGCGCTCGACGCGCTGGCCCTCGCCCCGCTGTGGACGGCGCTGCACGCGCTCCTGCCCAACGAGCGCGTGACGGCGGCGGTGCCGCACGTCTGGCGCTGGCGCGACGTCCGTCCGCGCGTGCTCGAGGCGGCCCGCCTGGTGCCGATGGAGCAGGCCGAGCGCCGCGTGCTGGTGCTGCGCAACCCCGGTCTCGGCGGCGCCTACGCGATCACCTCCACGCTGTTCGCCGGGCTGCAGGTGATCCTGCCGGGCGAGGCCGCGCCCAGCCACCACCACACGCCCGCCGCGCTGCGGCTGATCGTCGAGGGGCACGGCGCCTACACGACGGTGGAGGGCGTCAAGTGCGTGATGGAGCCGGGCGATCTCATCATCACGCCGCCGATGCGCTGGCACGATCACGGCCACGAGGGCACCGAGCCGGTCATCTGGCTCGACGGCCTCGACATCCCGCTCGTGCGCAGCCTCGACGCCGCGTGGGCCTCGAAGATGCGCCCGGCCCAGCCGCCGGCGACGACGACCGACCCATCGGACGACGAGCTGACCGCCGCCGGCCTGGTGCCGCGGCAGTCGCGCTATCCCCAGACCGGCTACCCGCAGATCCGCTGGCCGTGGCGCACGGTGCGAGCCGCCCTCGAGCGGCTGGCGGCCACGACGCCGGCGGGCGAGGCGGTGACGCTGCGCTACGTGAACCCGACGACGGGCGCGCCGCCGATGCCGACGATGGGTGCCGAGGCCCACTGGCTGCGGCCGGGGGAGCGGACGGCGTCGCGGCGCGCGACGGCGTGTCACATCTTCCACGTGATCGAGGGGCGCGGCCAGAGCCGCGTCGGCGACGCCACGCTGGCGTGGGAGCCCGGCGACACGTTCGTGGCGCCGCCCTGGCACCGGGTCTCGCACGAGAGCCGCGAGGCGCCCGCCTGCCTGTTCTCGTTCACCGACGAGCCGGTGCTGCGCGCCCTCGGCCTCTACGAGGAGGAGGCGGTCTCCCGCTGAGCGACGGCGCTCAGCCGCCGGCCGCCCAGTGCAGCACGCGGTCGGGAGTGATCGCGACGACCGCGCCGCCCTCGCGATCGAGCGGCAGCGCGCGGTACTGCGGGTACTTCGCGGTCAGCAGATCGATCGCGCGTGTGAACCCGGCCCCGGCCGTCAGCACCTCGGCGCGGCCCTCCACGATGACCCAGCGCAGGCGGCTCCAGTCCTCGTCCCACTCGTCCACGACGAGGGAGACGTGCGGATTGGCGGCGATGTTGTCGAGGCGGCGGAGGTGGCGCGTGCGCTTGGGCTTGGCGTCCACCGCCGAGTAGCAACGGCTGCCGTCGAAGACGTAGCAGACGGGGACGACCAGCGGGCGGCCGGCCGCGTCGGCGGTGGCCAGCCGCCCGACGCGGGCGTCGCGCAGGAGCGCGCGCGCCCACGCCGGCGCGGCGGCGACTACTTCCGGACGAGCTTCGTCCACTGATCGAGGAGGGGCAGGACCTTGTCGCGCCCCTCGGGGGGCAGGCGCAGGATCGCGCGGGTGATGCCGGCGGCCGCCCACGTGTCGAGGGTGGCGGGATCGGGGGCGGCGCCGAAGACCGAGGTCGAGATCGTCTTCATGTCGCGGCCGGCCTTGGCGGCGCGCTCCTTCAGCTCGGCGAGGCCGGAGATGATGCGGTCGGCGTTGCGCGCGCGCGGGAACCAGCCGTCGCAGAAGTCCACGATGCGCTGCAGCGTGTAGCTGCTCTCGCCGCCGAGCAGCACCGGCGGGTGCGGCTTCTGCGCCGGCTTGGGCCACGCCCAGCTCGGCTCGAAAGCGACGAAGTCGCCGCGGTACTCGGCGACGTCCTTGGTCCACAGCTCCTTCATGGCCAGCACCTGCTCGCGCAGCCGCTGGAAGCGCGACTTGAAGATCGTGCCGTGGTGCTCCATCTCCTCGGCGTTCCAGCCGCCGCCGATGCCGAACTCGAAGCGGCCGTTGGAGAGCAGGTCGAGCGTTGCCACCGACTTGGCGGTGGTGATGGTGTCGCGCTCGATGATCAGGCAGATGCCGGTGCCGATCCGGAGCGTCTTCGTCGCCGCCGCGGCGGCCATCAGCGCGACGAACGGGTCGAGCGTGTGCTTGTACTCCTCGGGAAGCTGCGCGCCGCCGGCGAACGGGCTGCGGCGGCTGGTCGGGATGTGCGTGTGCTCGGGCACCCACAGCGACTCGAAGCCGCGCGCCTCGGCCTCGCGGGCCAGCTCGTCGATGCGGATCGCGTACTCGGTGGAGAAGATGCAGACGCCGATGTGCATGCGGGTCTCCTTCAGGCGTGTCGGGTTAACGAGGAGCGTCACGGCCTTGCCGGGCGCTCCGAGCGTCGAGGGGTTTGGGGGCCATGTCGGGGCCCCCAGGGAAAAGTGAGAAGTGGGTGTGGGTGGCCAGCCAGTGGCCGTCGCGGCGCTCGAAGGCGATCGTGAGACGACCGGGGCGGCGAAACGTCGAGCCGTCGGGCCGCGTGCCGAGCGAGTCCCAGGTGGTCGCCACCCACCCCTGATCGCCGATGACGGCGCCGCGCGCCCGGTCGGCGTGGACGGTGAACTCGCGGATGTTGGCCCAGACCTTGTGCCACTGGGCGTCCATCACGCGCTCGATGCCCTCCGCCATCGGTGTCACGGTGCCGAAGGCCACGATCTCCGGCGCGCACATGCGCCGGCCCGCCTCGAAGTCGACCGCGCGCACGCACGTCTGCCACCCGCCGAGCCAGGCACGCAGGGGCGCGATCGGATCGGGGTTGCTCATGCGGTGAAGATCGACTCGGGCAGGAACGCCGAGACGATCCAGTTGGGCGCGTCCACGATCTCGCTGATCTTGAGATCGGCCGCCACCGAGCAGACGACGTACGCCTGCTCGCGGCTCAGCCCGTGCTCCTCGACGATCTGCTCGATGAGGTAGCGGATCGCCTGCTGGGCGGAGGCGAACAGGTCGGGGCCGGCGGCGGTGGTGGCGATCCAGGGTCCCCGGCGGCCGGTCCCGCTCGGCGGGTTGGGCGTGCGCAGCCGCGGCTCGGCCAGGCGGCGGCCGGGGAGCAGGCCGAAGCGCAGCGTGACGCGCGCGCTCATCTCGACGGCGGTGATGCACACCTCGCCGTCGCCCTGCGCGGCGTGCGCGTCGCCCACGCTGAACAGCGCGCCCTCCACCAGCACCGGCAGGAAGAGCGTGGCGCCGAGCGTCAGCTGGCGGATGTCCATGTTGCCGCCGCTGCGCCGCGGCGGCATCGTGCTGTGCGCCCCCGGCTCGTCGAGCGCCACGCCCATCACGCCGGGGAACGGCTCGATCGGCACCGCGACGAGGCGGCCCATGCGCGCGTGGACGCCGTCCCCGAGGTCCCAGATGTTCAGGAACGGCTTGGCGAAGTCGGCCTCGGGCAGCAGGCCGCGGCCGGGGCGGATCGCCGTCCAGCCCCAGTCGAGCGCCGGCTTCACGTCGAGCACCTCGACCACCAGCGTGTCGCCGGGGTGCGCGCCGCGCACGCACACGGGGCCGGTGAGGGGATGGCCGCGAAACGGCCCCCGCCCGATCACGTCGGCGTGGGTCGAGGCGGGCGAGTAGTAGCCGTCGGCGGCGTCGCGCGTGTCGAACACCACCGTGTCGCCGGGGTCGATCGTGACCTTCGGCGGGATGGCGTTGTTCCACTCCTTGTGGACGTCCCTGGCGTCGAGCCGGTGCTCGGTCACGGGGCTACCTCGTTCCAGACCACCATGCCGGTGCCGGAGCGCCAGGCGATGGCCGGCATGTAGGCGAGCACGTCGGCCGGCCCGCGCGTGAACGCCAGCACCAGGATCCACGCGAGCAGCTCGGCGGTGCCGCCCGAGCCGGCGGCCTCCATGCGCTCGAGGGTGCACTCGCGCAGGAGCGCGTCGTGATCGCCGCGCTTGAGCAGGTCGAGGAACCAGCGGTCGAACTCCTCGTCTACCCAGAAATAGCGGGGGCCGCCCGGCTCGTGCGAGAGGCCGCCGGTGGCGACGACGGCGACGCGCTCGGGCCCCGGCCACGCCCGCACCACCTCGCGAAGCGTGCGGCCCACCTCGTAGGCGCGCGCGGGCGTGGGGATCGGCGGCACCGTGCAGTTCATCGTGACCGGCACCAGGCGGAAGCGCGCGTCGGGGTTCAGGTAATGGGTGGGCACCGAGATGCCGTCGTCGAACTGCATCCGCCGCAGCCACGCCAGCGCGAGCCGCCGGCGCGCGCCCTCGTTGACGAGGAAGCGCGCGAGGTCGGCGTGGCCGGGGACGCGATACTGCTCCATCGCCAGCCACTCGTCGAACCAGTCGGCGGGGCCGACGTGCTCATCGGCGATCCCCACCGTGTATTCGGGCACGTTGTTGATCGGCCAGTTCAGCAGGTGGTCGTTGCTGAACATCAGCAGCACGTCGGGACGGGCCGCCTCCAGGCGGCGGCGCATCTCGGCGGTGGCCGTCAGCGCCTGCTGCTGGTCGTCCTCGGAGGCGCGCGTGAACCAGCCGGTGAGGCCGGGCGAGTGGGTCATGGCCATCGCGGCGACGATCTCAGCCACGCCGGCCCTCCAGGCGCGCCTGCAGCGCCAGCGCCTGGCCGGTCTCCTGCGGGAAGGCGCGCTTGTAGCACTCGAGCGTCTCGCTGCTGTTGCTGTTCTGCGCGTTGCCGAAGAACAGCCTCAAGATCTGCGGCACGTAGTACTGGTGCACGCCCAGGTCCATGAGCCGCCGTGGGTCCTTGTCGCGGATCGCCTCGTACTCGGCGCGGCTCAGGCCGAACTCGCGGGCGAGCCCCTCGAGATCGGTCAGCCAGCGCGCGCGCAGGGCGGGGTCCTTGCGCACCGCGTACATCATCTCGTTGGCCGGCAGCGTCTTGTCGCAGCGCTCGACGTTGCCCACGGCTAGCGGAGCACCTTGGGATTGACCTTGAGGAACATGATCACGCACCGCGCGGGGCCCAGGTTGCGGACGTCGTGCGGCACGTTGGCGGGGAACTTCACCACCGCGCCCGCCGGCACGACGACCTCTTCGCCCCCGATGTTCATGTTGGCCGCGCCCTGCAGCACGAAGATCGCCTCCTCCTCGCGCGGGTGGCTGTGCATCACGGTGGACTGCCCCGGCTCGTAGCAGGCGATCTCCGACCAGAGCTGGTCGGTCTTGAAGAGCATCTTGCGCACGCGCTTGTCGTCGGCGAAGGCCTTGAGCGCGTGCAGGTCGAACACCTGCGCGACGCCGGTCGTGGTGGGCAGGGCCGTCTCGCCGTCCATGGCGCCCTAGTGTAACTCCATCGCCGCGGCCGCTCGGGGCTGGCCGATTTCGGTCCAGGCGTCCCTCCCGGATCTGGTCAAAAACCGGCCGCGGAGGGCCGGCCGCCGAAACGGAAGGACTGCAGTGTCAGGTAGTTAGACAGCGGGGCCCGGGTGGTACCGCGTTTGCCTCTATCCCCGGCCATGGTGGACGCAATCATCCGGCTCACGGTTCTGGCGGTGCTGGCGCTGGCGCTAGCCAACGTGGTGCACGCGACGCTCGTCTTCGCGCGCATCGCGCGGCACCTGGCGCGGCGGCCGTCCGCGGGGATCGCGCTCTGGCTGCCCGTCTTCGGCTCCCTCGCCGACGTGCGGGCCTGGCTCGGCGAGTGGCGCGCGGTGCTCGGCTCGGCCGATCCCACGCTCGTCGCCCTGCGCCTCGACGCGCGCCTGGTGATCAGCCGTCACATCCACCTCACGCTCCTGTCCCACACCTGGGCCATCGCCCTCACCGCCGTCGCCGCGCACCTCGCCTAGCCACTAGACGCAGCGCGCAGCCGAAGCAGTCGCTCCAAGCCATCACCGAACAACGCCGCCGATCGCGCGTCCGATGCTTGCCTGGGGAAGGACTGTCAGCGGCGCGGGCAGGGGGTGGGGGTCCGCCGACCCGTTCCTCGCCGCCAGGGACTGCGCGCAACCCATTGTATGGATCACGCAACGGGCGGCTCTGCGCCACGCTCGTGGTCGCCGGACCCTCACCCCCTGCCCGCGCCGCGGTGGAAACTACTCGGAGGCGAGCATGAGACGCACGGTCACGCGCCGCTGCTTGGCGAGATCTTCGAGCGACTTGCCGCCGGCCAGCGGTCCCAGGCCGATCGCGTGGACGCGCGGCATCTCGGCGCCCTGCTCGATCAGGTAGCGGCCCACCGCCTCGACGCGGCGCTGGCTGAGCCCCACGTTGTAGGCGGCGGTGCCGGTCGGGTCGGTGAACCCCTCGAGATCCACGGAGAGGGCCGGGTTCTCGCGCAGCTCTTTCACGATCGTCACCAGCGCGGTCTGCGCGCCGTCGGTCAGGTCCCAGCGGTCGAACCCGAACTGCACGTGGATCGTCTCCACCAGCGTGCGCGTGTGGCGCGCGTTCCACAGCCGGGTGAGCCGACTGTTGACCTCGTCGGCGCGCGAGTAGGCGCCGTCCGCGCGCGTGCGCGCCTCGCCCGCCGCCGTCTCGAGCGACGACACCTTGTGCCCCTGCTCGCCGATCCGTCCCTCCACCGCGCCGACCCGCGTGTCGACGCGCCGATCGATCTCCGCCTCGCGCTTGCCGACGAGGTTCGTGACCCAGTCCTTCGTCGCACACCCGCCGGCCAGGAGCACGAGGACCGGAAGCACCGCCATTCGCACGACTCCGCGCATGATCGTCCCTCCTGTCAATCCGTCACTGCACGAGATCCGTTGTTGCCGGCGGCAGGGCTGCAACGAGCGAGCCAGCGACGGAAACGCGCGCGATTGCGCGCCGTCGCGACGGGCGACGGCGCCGCGCGTGACAGGCGGCCGACACTCGGAGTCAGCGAGGTGACGGCAGGGCGCTCAGGGACACACGGACAGCGCGCGGCCGGGCGCCGCCTCGCGCCAGACGGGCTCGTCCACCCGGTACCAGCGCCCGTCGTCGCCGCGCACCCAGTACTCCGGCTCGATCACGTCGCGACGATCCTCCACGACGCGCCCGGTCGGATCGGTGCGGTACCCGCGTATCTCGGTGCGCAGCCGTGGGCGCTCCTCCTTGCGCTCGACCACGACGCTGATGGGCGTGCAGGCGAGGCTCGCGCACCCCGACAGCAGGGCGGCGGCGAGCACGGGCAGCGCGAGACTCACGTGGCGCATCGACGCGATTGTCCCACACCGGCGCCCGCTTGACTTCGGCGGCGTTTGGCCGGACAGTGACGCGACCATGGCCGCTGGAACCAGAACACCGCGCGTGTACGAGCAGATCGTCGCTCACGTCGAGCGCGCGATCTACGAGGGCCGGTTGCGCCAGGGGCAGAAGCTGCCGCCCGAGCGCCAGCTGGCCCGCGACCTCAAGGCCAGCCGCGTCGCCGTGCGCGAGGCGCTGCGCACGCTCGAGCTGCGCGGCCTCGTGGAGGTGCGGCAGGGCTCGACCGGCGGCTACTTCGTGCGCGAGGCCGACGATCGGCCGCTCATCCGCGACTTCGCGACGCTCTTCCGCCTGAAGGGGCTGTCACGCGCCCAGCTCATCGAGGCCCGCCGCCTCATCGAGCCCGAGGTCGCGTTCCTCGCCGCCCAGCGCGCGACCGATGCCGAGCTCAAGGGGCTGCTGGCCGCGCTCGAGCAGCGCACCGCCACCGCCGCCGACGGCGGCGAGCCACGCCGCTTCGACATCGAGTTCCACCGGCTGCTCGCCGACGCCGCCCGCAATCCCGTCCACGCGGTGGTCACCCACGCCCTCATGGTGCTGGAGGCCGATGTGGTGGCGCCGCGCGTGCAGTTCGCCGACGCCGACAGCGCCGAGGTCGACGCCGCCCACCGGCGCATCTACGAGGCGGTCGCCGCCCGCAAGGCCGGCGAGGCGCGCGCGATCATGGCCGCCCACATCGAGGAGGTGCAGGCGAGCCTGGACCGGAGCGCCGCCTCCGCGTAGATTCGGGGGGCGGCCATGAAGACCCTCCTCCGCAACATCGGTCTCCTCGTCAGCGGCGACCTCCGCCGCCCCGTGCTCGATGCCGACTCGATCCTGGTGCGCGACGGCCTCATCGCCGCCGTCGGCCGCGGCCTCGACGAGGACGCCGACACCGTGATCGACGCCCGCGGCACCACCGTGATGCCCGGCCTCATCGACTCGCACGTCCATCCGGTCTTCGGTGACTTCACGCCGCGCCAGCGCGCGATGGACTTCCTCGAGTCGGCGATGCACGGCGGCGTCACCACCGCGATCTCGGCGGGCGAGGTGCACCTGCCGGGGCGGCCCCGGGACGTGGTCGGCCTCAAGGCCCTCGCCATCGTCGCCGCCAAGGCCTACGCGGCCTTCCGCCCGGGCGGCGTCAAGGTGGAGGCGGGCGCGCCGATCCTCGAGCTGGGGCTGACCGAGGCGGACTTCGCCGAGATGGCGGCGGCGGGCGTCAAGCTCGTCGGCGAGATCGGCCTGGGCTCGGTGAAGACGGGCAAGGACGCGGCGCCGATGGTGCGCTGGGCCAAGCAGCACGGGATGACGGTCACGATCCACACCGGCGGGCCGTCCATCGCCGGCTCGAGCCCGATCGACGCCGACGTCGTGCTGGAGGCGCAGCCCCACGTGGTCGGCCACATCAACGGCGGCACCACGTCCATGTCGCCGGCGGAGATCGAGCGGCTGGTGGCCACCGACATGGCGCTCGAGATCGTGCAGTGCGGCAACGTGAAGACCGCGCTGCACACGCTGCGGACGGCGATGGACGCGCGGGCCATCGGCCGCGTCATCGTCGGCAACGACGCCCCCTCCGGCACCGGCGTCATTCCCCTCGGGGTGCTGCGCACGCTGACGCTGCTGGCGGCGCTCGGCGGGCTGCCGCCCGCCGAGGCGGTGGCGTGCGCCACCGGCAACACGGCACGCGTGTATCGGCTCAACCGCGGCGTCGTCGCCGAGGGGCGCGAGGCCGATCTGGTCGTGTGCGACGCGCCGATCGGCTCGATCGCCCGCGACGCGATGGGCGCGCTGGCCGCCGGCGACCTGCCCGGCGTCTCCATGGTCCTCGTCGACGGCACGATCACGATCGCCCGCAGCCGCAACACCCCGCCCGCCCTGAGAGCCGCCGAAGTCGTCAAGGGCGCGGGGCCTAACGCCGCGGGCCACTAGGCGTGCGGAGCCACTCCCTCCTGAGACAGGCCACCTGCGCTTCTATGCGAGCTCGCGCAACCCCGCTCCAACAGACATGGCGTCCTCGCGCAACCCCGCGACAACGGCCATGCTAGTCAAGCCCTTTCGCGGCTATCGCCACGCCATCGGGCGCGAGCGCGATGTCAGCAAGGTCGTCGCACCGCCCTACGACCAGATCAGCCCCGAGACGCAGGAGCGGCTGTACGCGCTGAGCCCCGACAACATCGTGCGCGTCACCTGGCCGCGCGACGAGGCGCGCGCCGGCGAGACGCCGGACAAGTACCGGCGCGCGCAGGAGACGCTGGCGCGGTGGCTGGCCGACGGCGTGTGGGCGCGCGAGGCCTCGCCGGCGATCTATCCCTACACCCAGACCTACCGGGCGGGCGGCCGCGAGGTCACGCGCACGGGCTTCGTCGCGCTCGGCGAGGTGAGCGACTACGCGCGCGGGATCGTGCTGCCCCACGAGCGCACGCACGCCGGCCCCAAGCAGGAGCGGCTGCGGCATCTCGAGATGACCGGCGCCGACGTCGGCCTGCTCTTCATGCTGACCGCCGATCCCGCGGGACGGCTGCGGGCCGCCACCGCGCCCGCCGGCGAGCCGGTGGCGGAGGCGCGCGACCTGCGCGGCGAGACGCATCGCCTGTGGCGGATCACCGATGCCGGGGCGATCGCGCGCGTGCAGGCCCTGATGGCGCCCGCCCAGGTGATCATTGCCGACGGCCATCACCGCTACGAGACGGCGGTGGAGTACGCGCGGGGCCACCCCGGCGCCGACGACAAGCTGATGGCGTTCTTCACCCTGGAGGCTCCCGGGCTGACGATCCTGCCGAACCACCGGCTCGTGCACGACGTGCCGGGGTTCTCGCTCGACCGGGTTCTCGCCGAGGCGCGCCGCTGGTTCGACGCGAGTCCGCTCGACGATCCGCTCGCGTTCCAGCCGGCGCCGGCGCGGCTGGGCGTGGTGGCGGGGGGCGAGGCGGCGGTGCTCACCCTCCGGCCCGAGGCCGGCGAGCGCATCGCGTGGCCGGCCGGCACGTCGCCGGCGTGGCGGCGGCTGGCGGTCTCGGTGCTCCACGAGGGGCTGCTGCGCCCGCTGCTCGGCATCGACGACGCGAGCCTCGACGCCCGGACGCACGTGGAGTACACCGCCGACCAGGCGGAGGCGGTGCGCTGGGCGCGTGAGGCCCGGTGCCAGGCGGCGTTTCTCATCGCGCCGACGACCGCCGACGAGCTGCAGGCGGTCGTGCGGGGCGGTGAGGTGCTGCCGCAGAAGTCCACCCACTTCTATCCCAAGCTGCTCGACGGCCTGGTGTTCCATCGGTTGGGGGAGGGGCCATGACGAAGATCCGCAAGCTGGTGACGGTGGTGGAGGAGATCCTGAGCGACGGTGGCCGCGAGACCAAGCGGCCCCTGCGCAAGGCGGCGGCGGTGGCGGTGGTCGAGAACCCGTTCGCCGGCCGCTTCGTGGACGACCTCGCGCTGCTGGTGGACGCCGGCGAGGAGCTGGGAGCGCTGCTGGCCAAGAAGGCCACCGAGGCGCTCGGGGCGCCGGCGGAGTCCTACGGCAAGGCGGCGATCGTGGGCGAGCGGGGCGAGTACGAGCACGCCGCCGCGCTGCTGCACCCCAAGCTCGGCGCCCCGCTGCGCGCCGCGGTGGGCGGCGGCAAGGCGATCATCCCGTCGGCCAAGAAGCTCGGCGGGCCCGGCACCGCCATCGACGTGCCGCTGCACTTCAAGGACGCCGCCTTCGTGCGCACGCACTACGACGCGATGGAGGTGCGCGTGGCCGACGCGCCGCGCGCCGACGAGATCGTGCTGATCGTCGTCGTGACCGACGGCGGCCGCCCGCACCCGCGCATCGGCGGGCTCACCAAGGACGAGGCGAAGAAAGAGGACGGGCTGCGCTGAGCCCGGGGAGGATGACCATGACGTCGTGTGATCGTCGCGAGTTTCTCGCCGGGGCGGCCGCCGCCGCCGTCGTGGCCGCGTGGTCGTCGCCGGCGCCGGCGCAGGGCAAGATCAAGCCCGGGCCGCAGGACGTGCTGCTGGTGGTGGACGTCCAGAACTGCTTCGTGCCCGGCGGCACGCTGCCCGTCACCGGCGGTGACCAGATCGTGCCGCTCATCAACCGGCTCGCCCGGGCGTTCGACCACGTCGTGCTCACGCAGGACTGGCACACGCCGGGCCACATCTCGTTCGCCTCCAGCCACCCAGGCCGGAAGCCGTTCGAGACGGTGTCGCTGCCGTACGGGACGCAGGTCCTGTGGCCCGATCACTGCGTGCAGGGCACGCCCGACGCGAACCTGCATCCGGCCCTCAGCATCCCGCACGCCGAGCTGGTGATCCGCAAGGGCTACCGCCGCCAGGTGGACTCCTACTCGGCGTTCAACGAGGCCGACGGCAAGACCCCGACCGGCCTCACCGGCTACCTGCGCGAGCGGGGTCTGAAGCGGGTGTTCCTCGTCGGTCTCGCCACCGACTTCTGCGTGGCGTGGTCGGCGCTCGACGCCCGCAAGGCGGGGTTCGACGCGGCGGTGATCGAGGACGCCACTCGCGGCATCGACGCGGGCGGCTCGCTGGCCAAGGCGTGGCAGGACATGACGGGCGCCGGCGTGCAGCGGCTGCAGTCTTCCGCCATCGAGTTTCCGGCAGGCTGACGATGCGCTACGGCCTGCGGATCCCCAGCTTCGCGCTGGGGCCGAAGACGGCGAGGCTCGACGCGATGGGCGCCTACCTGAGGCGCGCCGAGGACCTCGGCTTCGAGAGCGCGGTGACCATCGATCACCTGCTGCTCACGCCGCCGGCCTACGCCTGCACGTGGCTGGAGGCGATGACGACGCTGGCGGCGCTCGCCGGCGTGACACGCACCATCCGCCTCGGCACGATGGTGCTGGTGCTGCCGCTGCGCAACCCCGTGTACTTCGCCAAGGAGTGGGCGACGCTCGACGTCCTCTCGGGCGGCCGCACGATCCTCGGTGTCGGCGTCGGCTGGCACGAGGAGGAGTTTGCCCTCATGGGCGTGCCCTACCGCGAGCGCGGCCCGCGCACCAGCGAGGCGATCGAAGCCCTGACGTCGCTGTGGGCCGGCGACAACGTGACCTTCCGGGGCACGTACTATCGCTTTCAGAATCTCACCATCGATCCCAAGCCGCTGCAGCAGCCGCACCCGCCCATCTGGATCGGGGGCGGGACGCAGCCCTCCGAGAAGGTCTACGGCCAGACGGTGCCCGACATCGCGCCCGTCCTGCGCCGCATCGCCCGGTATGCCGACACCTGGGTGCCGCACTCCTCGGCGACGCCGGAGATGGTCAAGGGCGACTGGGCGCGCGTGCAGGGATTCGCCCGCGAGCACGGCCGCGACCCCGCGCGTATCGGCCGCGTGTACTCGAACTTCGTGTGGGTGCTCAAGCCGGGCGAGCGGCCGGAGTCGGCGGCGCCCTACTTCCAGGTCTACTCCGGGATGGACCTCGACTACTGGAAGACCTACTACCTGCTCGGCACCGCCGAGGAGGTGGCCGAGCGTATCAGCGCCCGCATCGCCGCGCTGGATGGCGGCGTGGACCAGATCGTTCTCAACCCGCTCGACTGGAGCCTCGAGCAGCTCGAGCTCATCGCCGGCGACGTCCTCCCGCGCGTGACGGGCGGGCGCTGAGCCCCTCGATCCGCTACACCGGCGAGCGCCTCCGGCGGCTGGAGGACCCGCGGCTGCTGCGCGGCCGCGGCCGATATCTCGACGACGTCGCGCTGCCGCGCCTGCTCTCTGTCGCGTTCGTGCGCAGCCCCCACGCCCGTGCGCGCATCCGCGCGATCGACGGTGGCGCGGCGCGGGCGCTGCCCGGCGTGGTCGCGGTGGTCACCGGTGCCGAGCTGCGCGAAAGCGCGCGGCCGCTGGCGCCGCGACTGACCGGCCCCGGCTTCACGCCGACCGCCTGCCCGCCGCTGGCCCTCGACGAGGCCGTCTTCGCCGGCCAGGCGGTGGCGGCCGCCGTCGCCGAGGACGCCTACGCGGCGGCCGATGCGCGCGAGCTCGTTCGCGTGCACTGGGAGCCGCTGCCGGCGGTGGCGACGCTGGACGACGCGCTGGCGGCCGGGCGGGTGCTGTTCGCGCGCGCCCAGCGCCACGGCGACGTCGAGCGCGCGTTCGCGGAGGCGCCGGTCGTGCTGCGCGAGACGTTCCGCCACGAGCGGTGCGCGGCGGTGCCGATGGAGCCGCGCGGCGTCGTCGCCGACTGGGACGGCGACACGCTGACGGTATGGGCATCGTCGCAGACGCCGTCCATCCTCCGCACCGCGCTGGCCACCGCCCTCGACCTCGACGCCGGCCGCGTGCGCGTGCTCGTGCCCGATGTCGGCGGCGCGTTCGGCCTCAAGACGCACGTCTTCCCCGAGGACGTCGCGGTGGCCGCGCTCGCGCGGCGGCTCGGGCGTCCGGTGAAGTGGGTGGAGGAGCGGCGCGAGCAGCTCACCGCGGCGTCGCACGCGCGGGAGCAGCGGCTGGACGTCGAGGTCGCCGCCGGCGACGACGGTGTCGTGCGCGGCCTGCGCGCGCGGGTCGTGTCCGACGCCGGCGCGTACCACATCTATCCGCTCACCGGCGCCCTGGAGCCGCTCGGCACCGCCGCCATCCTGCCGGGGCCGTACCGCACACCGGTCTACGCGTGGGAGGCGACGGCGGTGGCGACCAACAAGCCGCCGCTCGGCGCGTATCGCGGCGTCGGCATGACGATGGGCGCCTTCGCGATGGAGCGCATGCTGGATCTGCTCGCCGAGCGGACCGGACTCGATCCGGTCGAGATCCGCCGGCGCAACCTGATCCCGCGCGAGGCGTACCCGTTCACGTCGGCGAGCGGCATGACCTACGACAGCGGCGATTTCCCCCGCGCGCTCGCGCAGGCGCAGGCGCTGGCCGGCTACGACGCGCTTCGACGCGAGCAGGCGCGGGCGCGCGCGGCCGGGCGCCTCGTCGGCGTCGGGCTGGCCTGCTACACGGAGTACACCGGCATGGGCTCCGACGTGTTCCGCCGCCGCGGGATGGAGGACGTGCCGGGCGTGGAGGGGGCGACGGTCACGCTGGAGCCCGACGGGGGCGTGCGCTGCGCCACGAGCTTCCCCTCGCAGGGGCAGGGGCACGCCACCACGATCGCGCAGGTCGTGGCCGATCGGCTCGGCGTGGACCCCGGCCGCGTGCGGGTGGCGCCGGCGGACACAGCGGCGACGCCGATCGGCAGCGGCACCTTCGGCAGCCGCGGCGCGGTGGCGATCGGCGGGAGCGTGGCGGTCGCCGCCGATCTTGTGCGCGCGCGGCTGGCGGCACTCGCCGCGCGCCGGCTCGAGGCGGCGCCCGAGGACGTCGTGCTCGAGCGCGGCCATGCGCACGTGCGCGGCTTTCCCGGCCGCACGGTGGCGATCGCCGAGCTCGCCCGGCTGGCCTACTCGCCGCCGCGCGGCGGGCTGGGCGACGTTGGCCCCGGGCTGAGCGCCACCGTGTACTTCGACCCGCCCGGCCCGACCTTCTCGGGCGCGGTGCACCTCGCCGTCGTCGAGGTGGACGCCGACAGCGGGCACGTGCAGGTCCTCCGCTACGTCGTGGTGGAGGACTGCGGCCCCCTCGTGAATCCCACGATCGTCGAGGGGCAGATCCACGGCGCCGTCGCGCAGGGGCTCGGCGAGGCGCTGCGGGAGGCGATCGTCTACGACGGCGACGGCCAGCTCCTCACCGGCACGCTGATGGACTACGCGCTGCCGAGGGCCGACGAGGTGCCGTCGTTCGAGATCGGCCATGTGGAAACGCCGTCGCCGATCATGCCGGGCGGCGTGAAGGGGATGGGCGAGGGCGGCACGATCGGCGCCCCCGCGGCGCTGGCCAACGCCGTCGCCGACGCGGTCCGCCCGCTCGGCATCCGCATCGTCGCCCTGCCCATCCGCCCCGAGTCGCTGCGCCCCCGACGTGCAGTATCATCGTCTCGATGACCCGCCCGCTCGAGCTCGTCCGCCGCCTCGAGGACAACGTCGCCCGGGCGCTGGTGGGCAAGCCGGAGGTCATCCGTCTCGCCGTGATCGGGCTGCTCGCCCGCGGCCACGTGCTGATCGAGGACGTGCCGGGCGTGGGCAAGACGACGCTGGCGGCGGCCCTGGCGCGCTCGATCGGCGGCGGCTTCCAGCGCATCCAGTTCACGTCCGACATGCTGCCGTCCGACATCCTCGGCGTGACCGTCTACCAGCCCGATCGCGGCGAGTTCGTGTTCAAGCCCGGCCCGCTCTTCACCAACATCGTGCTGGCCGACGAGATCAACCGGACGACGCCGAAGACCCAGTCGAGCCTGCTCGAGGCGATGAACGAGGCGCAGGTGTCGCTGGACCACTCGACGTATCCGCTGCCGCGGCCGTTCATGGTGCTGGCCACCCAGAACCCCCTCGAGTACGAGGGCACCCACGCGCTGCCCGAGTCGCAGCTGGACCGCTTCCTCCTGCGCATCCGCATCGGCTATCCCGGCGCCGACGACGAGAAGGCCATCCTGCGCGGCGGCCGGGCCGCCGCGGCGGAGACGCTGGGCCCGGTCGTCGAGACGGCCGACGTCCTCGGGCTGCAGGAGGACGTCGAGCGCGTGCGCGCCGAGGACTCGGTGCTCGACTACCTGATGGCGCTGGTGACGGCCACGCGCACGTCGCCGCAGCTGCGGCTGGGCGTGAGCCCGCGCGGCGCGCTGGCGCTGCTGCGGGCGGCGCGGGCGCGCGCCCTGATCGACGGCCGCGACTTCGTCGTGCCCGACGACGTGAAGTCCCTGGCGGTGCCGGCGCTGGCCCACCGCGTGCTGCCCCGCGGCGCCGCCGGCCCCGAGACCGACGCCGAAGCCGTCGTCACCGCCCTCGTCGCCGATCTTCCGGTCCCGCGGTGACCCTCCGCGCGCTCATCCGGGCGCTCACGCCGCATCGCACGATCCGGCCCACGCGCGACGGCTGGTGGTGCCTGGGCGCGGCCGTCGCCCTCGGCTTCGCCGCGATGAACACCGGCAACAACCTGCTCTACCTGATGGCCTCGCTCCTCCTCGGGCTCGTCATCGTCTCCGGCATCCTCTCCGAGCAGTCCATGCGGCGGCTGCGCCTGGCCGCGGTGGTGCCCGAGGAGATCTACGCCGGCCGCCCCGCCGTGCTGGGCGCCCGCGTGACGAACCGCAAGCGCTGGCGCGCGTCGTACTCGCTCGCGCTGGAGGCGGCCGGGCGCCGCCTCTACGTCGACCGGCTCCGCGCCGGCGAGGAGCGGCTCGTCACCTGGGAGGCCACGCTGCCGCGGCGCGGCCGCCGGCGGCTGCCCGGCGTGCGCGTGACGACGCGCTTTCCGTTCGGCCTGTTCGTGAAGGCCAGCCGCCTGCTCCTTCAGGAGAAGGTCGTCGTCTTCCCGGCCGTGCGGCCGCTCGACGGGGCGTGGCGGCGTCGGCTCGCCGCCGGCGGCACGCGGCCCATGCGGCGGCGCGGCCGCGGCCACGACCTCTACAACCTGCGCGACTACCGGGCCGGCGACGACCGGCGGCTGATCCACTGGCGCAGCAGCGCGAAGACCGGCGCCCTCGTCGTGCGCGAGCTGGAGGCGGAGACCGCGCTCGACACGCGCATCGTGCTGATCGGCGACGGCACGCGCGATGCCGCCCGCCTGGAGGCGGCGCTGTCGGAGGCCGCCTCGCTGGCGGCGTGGCTCGTCCGGGCCGACGCCGCCGTCGAGCTGCTCGGCCCCGGCCTGCGCGTGCCGCCCGCGCGGGGCCGCGCGCACCTGCGGCGTCTGCTCACGGCGCTGGCGCTGTGGGAGCCCACCGCGGCGCCCCCGGCGGCGCGGCCGCCCGCGCGCGGCGGCGTGAGCGACATCGAGGTCGCGGTGGGATGAGGCTCACGGCCGCCTTCGCACTCACGCTCACTGTCTACGTGCTGGTGGCCGACGGCCTCGCCGCGCTGTTCCTGGGAGGGCTGCTCGGCGTTTCCGGCGTGATCGTGGTGGGGGCGGCCGCGGCGGGGTCGTGGTGGCAGGAGCCCCTGCGCCGGCGCTTCGGCCGCGTGCCGCGGCTGGGCCTCGTGGTCATCGCGCTGGCGGCCGGCGGGCTCGGCGTGGAGATCGTGACGCTGGCGCCGACGATGCTGGACGCCTTCACGCAGCTGCTGGTCTTCCTCCTCCTCGTCAAGCTCTACACGCGACGCACGCCGCGCGACGCCCGCGACATCGCCTTCCTCGCGTTCTTCACCCTCGTCGCGGTGTCCCCGGCCACCACCAGCGTCGTGTTCCTCGCGCTCTTCGTCGCCTTTCTCACCGCCGGCATCGGGCTGCTGATGCTGCGTCACCTGCTGACCGAGGCGGAGCGCGCCGCGCCCGCGCCGGGCCCGCGCCCTCTCGGTGTCGGCGGCGACTTCGTGCGGCTCATGCTGGCCGCCTCGGCCGCGACGGTCGTGATCACCGGCGCGCTGTTCCTGATCATCCCGCGCGTGGGCCAGGCGGCGCTGCCGCTGCGGCCCCAGCTCTCGCGCATGGTGTCCGGCTTCTCCGAGCGCGTCGAGCTGGGCGCCTTCGGCGAGATCGAGCTCGACGCCACGGTGATCATGCGCGTGCACCTCACCGAGTGGCGGGGCGGCGCCGGCGACCCCCAGACGCTGCCCTCGCTGCGCTGGCGGGGCATCGCGCTCGACGCGTTCGACGGCGACGCCTGGACGGTCAGCCACTCGGCGCTGCGGCTCACCCTCCGCCGCGCGCCGCCGGTCGCGTTCCCGGTGCACCAGTACTACGGCGGGCCCGTGCTCACCCAGGAGATCTATCTCGAGCCGATCGGCAGCGAGATGATCTTCGGCGCCGCGCGCGTGCTCCGGCTCACCACCCGCTCGGACCTCGTCACCCTCGACGACCTCGGCAACATCGCGGTGCCGGCGCCGTCGGCGCGGCTCAGCTACACGGTGGAGTCCGAGCCGGAGGTGGGCGACCCGCGGCGGGCCAACCTCGCCGACGCGCGGCAGCCGCCCGACCCGCGCTGGCTGGCGCGGTACACACAGCTGCCGCCCCTGGCGCCGCGCATCGCCGCGCTGGCGCGCGAGATCACCGCCGGCAGCGCCGACCACTGGGAGGCGGCCACGCGCCTCTCGGCGTGGCTCGGCCGCGAGCTGAGGTACACGCGGGTGCTCGGGCGCTCCACCAGCCTGCCGCCGCTGGAGGAGTTCCTCTTCGTGCAGCGCGCCGGGAACTGCGAGTACTTCGCCGCCGCGCTGGCGGTGATGCTGCGCTCGCTGGGCATTCCCGCGCGCGTGGTGAACGGCTTCCAGCGCGGCGAGTGGAACCCCTACGGCGGCTACTTCATGGTCCGGCTGCGCGACGCGCACTCGTGGACGGAGGTCTTCGTGGACGGCGCCGGCTGGATCAGCCTCGATCCCTCGCCGCGCGCGGTGGCCGAGCCCGCCGCGGTGGCCGCGCGGGCCACCCTCTGGCTCGACGCGCTGCGCCTGTCCTGGTATCGCTACGTGGTGAGCTGGAGCCTGCACGATCAGCTGGCGGCGGCGGACACCGTGCGGCGCGCGACGTGGACGTGGAGCGCCGCCGCCGTGCGGCTGCCCGACTGGCGCGCGTGGCCGCGGGCGGCGCCGGCCGCGCTGGTCATCGCGACGGCCCTGCTCCTGCTCGCCCGGCGCCGTCGCGTCGCGGTGGGCGGCGGCGCCGCCGCCGTGCCGGGCTTCTACGCCCGCGCCCTCCGCGCGCTGGCCCGGCGCGGGCTCACGCCGGGGGTCGGCGAGACTGCGCGAGAGTTCTCGCGGCGCGCCGAGGCGGCGGCCGCCGCGCCGCTCGCGCGGCTGACCGCCGCCTACGAGCGCGTGCGCTTCGGGGGCGTGGCCCTCACTGCTGCCGAGGCCGCCGACGTGGACGCCTGTCTCGCCCGCCTCGAGGCGGGAGCCCGCTGATGCACGTGGGCCACCTGCTCACCCGCGCCGCCCAGCGCTTCGGCGACCGGCCGGCGTGGATCGACGGCGACACGCGCGTCACGTTCCGCCGGGCGGAGGCGCGGGTGAACCGGCTCGCCCACGCGCTGCTCGCGCTGGGGGCGCGGCCGGGCGACCGCATCGCCATGCTGATGCCGAACTGCTCCCAGGGGCTGGAGACGATCCTGGCGCCGATGAAGGCGGGCATGGCGGTGGTGCCGATGAACATGCGGCTGCACCCCGACGAGCACGCCTACATGCTCGAGGACTCCGGCGCCCGCATCCTCGTCTACGCCGAGGAGTTCCGCGAGCATCTGGCCTCGGTGCGCGCGCGGCTCACCGGGGTCGAGCGCTTCGTCTGCCTCGGGCAGGGGGCGCGCGGCGACCTCGAGCTCGAGGAGCTCGTGGCGGGGGCGCCGCGCGAGGACCCGCCCGACGTCGCCATCGAGCCCGACGCGATGGCGTGGCTCTTCTACACGTCGGGCACGACCGGCCATCCCAAGGGCGCGATGCTGACCCACCGCGCGCTGCTGACGATGACGCAGCAATTCCTGCAGCTGGCGCCGCCGCGCGGCCCCGACGACGTCGTCCTGCACGCGGCCGCCATCACACACGGCTCCGGCTGCCTGCTCTTCCACCACGTCGCCGCCGGCGCCGCCAACGCGTTCCCGGCCACCCGCTCGTTCGACCCGCCGCGCATCTTCGAGGCGATCGCCCGCCAGCGGGCGACGACGATGTTCCTGGTGCCGACGATGATCAACACGCTGCTGGCCGCCGACGCCGACCGGCGCCGGTTCGACGTCTCGAGCCTGCACACGGTCATCTACGGCGGCGCCCCGATGTACGTCGAGCACCTGGAGTCGGCGCTGGCGGCGTTCGGCCCGGTGTTCGTGCAGATCTTCGGGCAGGGCGAGGCCCCGATGACGGTGACGCTGCTGCCGAAGGCCGAGCACGTCACCGATGGCGATCCCGTCCGGGTCCGCCGCCTCGCCTCGGCCGGGCGCGAGACGCCCGCCGTGCGCGTGCGCATCGTGGACGAGGAGGACCGGCCGCGGCCGCCCGGCGAGATGGGCGAGATCGCGGCGCGCGGCGACCTGGTCATGAAGGGGTACTGGAACAAGCCCGACGCCACCGCGGAGACGCTGCGCGGCGGCTGGCTGCACACCGGCGACATCGGCTACCTGGACGAGGACGGCTACCTCTACATCACGGATCGGAAGAAGGACATGATCATCAGCGGCGGCTCCAACGTGTACCCGCGCGAGATCGAGGAGGTCATCTGCCGCCACCCCGGCGTGTTCGAGGTGGCGGTCATCGGCGTGCCCGACGCCCGCTGGGGCGAGGCCACCAAGGCGCTGGTGGTCGCCCGCGCGGGCCAGCGCGTCAGCGAGGCCGACATCGTCGAGCACTGCCGCCGCCACCTGGCCTCCTACAAGAAGCCGCAGTCGGTGGAGTTCCTTGACGCGCTGCCCAAGAACGCCTATGGCAAGGTGCTCAAGCGCGAGCTGCGCGATCGCTTCTGGGCCGATCGCGCGAGAAAGGTCTGACATGGGCGCCCGTGACCTCGAGATCGCCCGCGCCGTCAAGCTGCGTCCCATCCAGGAGATCGCCGACGGCCTCGGCCTGAGCCCCGACGACCTCGAGGCGTACGGTCGCCTCAAGGCGAAGGTGCGGTGGGAGGCGATCGCGCGGGCGGCCGGCAACCCCGATGGGCGCCTCGTGCTGGTGACCGCGATGACGCCCACGCCCGCCGGCGAGGGCAAGTCCACGACGACGGTGGGGCTGGCCGACGGCTTCCGGCGGCTCGGCCGCCGCGCGATCGTCGCGCTGCGCGAGCCGTCGCTGGGGCCGGTGTTCGGCGTCAAGGGCGGCGCGGCGGGCGGCGGTCACGCGCAGCTGGCGCCGATGGAGGACATCAACCTGCACTTCACCGGCGACATGCACGCGATCGGCGCCGCCCACAATTTGCTGGCGGCGATGGTCGACAACCACCTCGCCCAGGGCAACCCGCTCGGCCTCGATCCCCGGCGCATCCTCTGGAAGCGCGTGGTGGACATGAACGACCGCGCGCTGCGCAACATCGTGCTCGGCCTGGGCGGCACCGCGCACGGCGTGCCGCGCGAGGGCGGCTTCGAGATCACGGTGGCCTCCGAGGTGATGGCCATCCTGTGCCTGGCCCGCGACCTCGCCGACTTCCGGGCGCGGGTGGAGCGGATCATCGTCGCCGAGACGGCGGCCGGCGAGCTCGTCGAGGCGCGCGCGCTCAAGGCGGCCGGCGCGATGACCGTGCTCATGAAGGACGCGATCAAGCCGAACCTGGTGCAGACGCTGGAGGGCACGCCGGCCTTCGTGCACGGCGGTCCCTTCGGCAACATCGCTCACGGCTGCAGCAGCCTCATCGCGACCCGGCTGGCGCTGAAGCTCGGCGAGATCGTCGTGACCGAGTCGGGCTTCGCCACCGACCTCGGCGCCGAGAAGTTCGTGGACATCAAGGCGCGGACGGGCGGCCTCACGCCGGCGGCCGCCGTCATCGTGGCCACCGTGCGGGCGCTCAAGCTGCACGGCGGCGTCGCGCCGGCCGACCTCGGCCGCGAGGACGTCGCGGCGGTGCGGCGCGGCGCCGACAACCTGGCCAAGCACGTGGAGAACGTGCGGGCGTTCGGACTCACGCCCGTGGTGGCGCTCAATCACTTCACCGGCGACACGCCGGCCGAGGTGGCGGCGGTGCTCGAGGTCTGCCGCGGCTGGTCGGTGCGGGCGGCCGTCTCGCGCGGGTGGGAGCTCGGCGGCGCCGGCACGACCGAGCTGGCCCAGGCGGTGCTGGACGCGATGGCGGGTGCCGACCCGGCCGCGTTCCACCAGCTCTATCCCGACGACCTGCCGCTCGAGCGGAAGATCGAGACGATCGTGACGACGCTCTACGGCGGCGACGGGGTGACGATCGCGCCGGCGGCGGCGGCCAAGCTCGCGCGCTGGCAGGCGCTCGGCTACGGGCGGCTGCCGGTCTGCATGGCCAAGACCCAGAACTCGCTCTCCGACGACGCCAAGAAGCTCGGCCGCCCGCGCGGCTTCCGGGTCACGGTGCGCGACGCCAAGCTCGCCGCCGGCGCCGGGTTCGTCGTCGCGTACGCCGGCGACATCCTCACGATGCCCGGACTGCCGAAGACGCCGGGCGCCGAGACGATGGACGTGGATACCGACGGCAACGTCGTCGGGCTGTTTTGACTGGATGGGGGGCCCCGAGATGGCCCCCCATACCCCCCGATGCTCGGGCCACCCCGGCGGAGCCGTGGCGGCCCTCGGTATCGCTCTCAAGCCTTTTCGCTGGTGTCGGGGCGGGTGACGACGGCGTTGATCCGCCAGCCGCCGTTCTCGTTCACCATCTCGTAGACCGCCTCGATGTCGCGGCCGTTGACGCCCTGGATGCGCACGAACAGGTAGAGCTCGCCGGCGTCGCCGCGCCGGCTGCCGTCGATGACCGCGCGGGACGATCGGGCGATCTCCGGATAGGAGTCGCGCACCATCTGCTCGAAGCGGGCGCGGTCGAACAGGTCGTGAATCGTGCTGGACGCGAAGGTGAAGGCCGTCTCGAAGTCGTCGCGCCGGAAGGCCTCGAGCTGTTGCATGACCACGCGGCCGGCGGCCTCCGCGTCGGCCGCCGGCTGGGCGGCGGCGACGCCGGCCAGGAGCAGCGGCGCCAGGAGCGTCGCGAGGAGCCACGCCGAGATCGCCCGGGCCATGCCGTTACTTTACCGCCATCGGGGTCGCTGGTAGTATGCCTCGCCGTGCGCGCGATCCTGCTCGGCACCGGCTCGCCGCCGCCGAACCCCCGGCGCCGCGGCCCCGCGACGCTCGTCACCCTCGGCGACGGCGCGCATTTCCTCGTGGACGCGGGCTCCGGCGTCGGTGTCCAGCTCGTCCAGGCCGGCGTCCGCCCCTGGGATTGGCCGCCGGTGTTCATCACGCACCACCACTCCGATCACACGATCGACCTCGGGCATCTGCTGATCACGCGCTGGATCGTCGGCCAGAACGCGCCGCTGGCCGTCTACGGGCCGGCCGGCACGCGCCGCCAGGTGGACAAACTCCTCGACTACCTGCACTGGGACATCGAGGTGCGCCGCGCGCACATGCACGAGCGCCCGCCGCCGGCGGTGGAGGTGACCGAGGTCGAGGAGGGTCGCGTGCTCGAGCGCGACGGCCTGCGCGTGTCGGCGTTCCTGGTCGAGCACGATCCCGTCAAGCCGGCCTTCGGCTATCGCTTCGACGGTGAGGGGCGCAGCCTCGTCGTCTCCGGCGACACGCGGCCGTGCGAGAACCTCATGCGCTGGAGCCACGGCGTGGACGTGCTCATCCACGAGTGCTGCGAGATGGCGAAGACCTCGTGGGCGCCCGGCTGCGGCTGGGCGTCGATCGAGGACAAGATCCGCGACCTCGCCTCCTACCACACCCAGCCCGCCGACATCGGCCGCGTGGCCGAGGGGGCGCGGCCGGGCCGGCTCGTCATGACCCACCTCATGCCCGGCTCCGACCCGGCCGAGCTCAAGGCGGCCGCCGAGAAGCGCTACCCGGGGCCGGTGGCGATCGGCGAAGACCTCATGGAGGTCTGAGATTCTCCCGGTAACAGGTAGATTGTCCCATGGCCAGTTCCTGATCGAAGCGACCCAGCGCGGTAACGGATCATCCATACACGAGACCGACCTGTCGAGCATCTCGCCTGTTTTTTCAGTATGTTCTAGGACGCTCCATGACCCGATTTCCCTTGGCGCGAGCTTTGCGCTAACACCCGGCGTGCCCAAGCGAGGACTCGACAGGATGCTCGGACCACTGGCCGACCAGCGCGGCGTAGCCCTGCCGCTGGCCATGATCATGCTGGTGATCCTCACCGCGCTGATGGTGTCGTTCGCCCTGCTCGCCTACACCGAGCCGACGATCGCCGGCAACCAACTGCAGACCGCTCAGGCGCTCCGGCTGGCCGACTCCGGCCTGCAGCTCGCGATGTGGGGGCTGACCAACACGACGGACCCCCAGCGCGTCGGGACGATGACGATCGGGACCACGGCGGCCGCGCCCTACGACGGCAACACCTTCGTCACCCTCGGGGGGACCGGCGGCTTCAAGGTCCAGGTGCAGTGGGCGGCGGGGCAGCCCTCCTACGAGCGTACGGTCACCGCCGTCGGGTGGGTGCCGGTGGCGGACGCCTCCCACACGAACTCGCACCGCAAGATCCAGGCGGTCGTGCAGATGGGCTTGATCACGCCGCTCGACCCGCCCTGCGTGCTCTGCGTGGGCGGGGAGGTGCAGGTCAACGGCAGCGCGGCCTCCATGAACTCGTCGGCCAACGGCTGTGGCGGCAGCAACCCGCCGCAGTACGCCGTCCAGACGGTCCAGGCGCTGCAGACCTCCGGCAACCCGAGCATCATCGGCTACGGGACCTCTGGCACCGGAGCCACCAACGCCGTGACCGACACCAGTCCGTTCAAGTACCCCGCGACGTCGCTGGCGCAGATCAAGGCCCTCGCCCAGGCCAACGGCACCTACTACCGGGGCGCGGTCACGAGCCTGCCCGCCGGCGGCATCGTCTACATCGACACGGTGGACGGCACGGACTTCACCAACAGCACGCCGACCAGCAACGACGGCAGCCTGAGCATCTCGAGCAACGGCACGTTCAATGGCATCGTCGTCGTGGCCGGCACCGTCACGGTCCACGGCAACTACACCTTCAACGGCCTCATCTACTCGCTGAACGACCTCAACATCAGCGGCAACGTGACCGTCAACGGCGGCATCGTCTCCGAGAACCGCCGCGACACCTCCTCCACGAACATCGACTCCACCGTCGACGGCAACGTGACGCTGAACTACAACTGCGCCAACATCCGCAACGGCGGCGGCAGCCTCTCGACGGCGTGGGTGGTGAAGTCGGGCGGCTACCTGGAGACCTCGGGCTACTAGAGCGCTCCCCGCACAGTTGACCGGCCCCGGCCCGCGATAGTACGGTGCCGGCCATGTCCACCGGGCTCGCGCGCGGCCTCACCAACTACGGCGACCGCGACTTCGCCCTCTACCTGCGCCGCTCGTTCGCCCGCTCGATGGGCTACTCGGCGGCGGCGCTGGCGCGGCCGATCGTCGGGATCGCGGACTCGGCCAGCGGCTTCAACAATTGCCACCGCCACTTTCCCGAGCTGCTCGACGCCGTCCGCCGCGGCGTGCTGGCGGCCGGGGGGCTGCCGATCGACTTTCCGACCATCTCGCTCGGCGAGGTGTTCCTCGAGCCGACCAGCATGCTCTACCGCAACCTCATGGCCATGGACGTCGAGGAGATGGTGCGCGCCCAGCCGATGGACGCGGTGGTCCTCGTCGGCGGCTGCGACAAGACCGTGCCCGCCCAGCTCATGGGCGCGGCGTCGGCCGGCGTGCCGGCCGTCCAGCTGATCGCCGGCCCGATGATGGCCGGGCGCCACCACGGCGAGCGGCTCGGCGCCTGCACCGACTGCCGGCGCTTCTGGGCGAAGTACCGGGCCGGGCAGCTGACCAAGGACGAGATCGAGGGGATCGAGGGCAACCTCGCCACGACCGCCGGCACCTGCGCGGTGATGGGGACCGCGAGCACGATGGCGTGCCTGGCCGAGACGCTCGGCATGGCGCTGCCCGGGACCGCGGCCATCCCGGCCGTGCACGCCGACCGGCTGCGCGCCGCCGAGGCGACCGGCGAGACGGCGGTGGCGCTGGCGCGCTCGCGGCTCACCCCCGACCGGATCCTGACGCCGGCGGCCTTCGAGAACGCCCTGCGCGTGCTGCTCGCGATCGGCGGCTCCACCAACGCGATCATCCATCTCACCGCGATCGCCGGCCGGGTCGGGGTGCCGATCGACCTCCACACGGTGAACCGGTTGAGCGACGAGACGCCGGTGCTGGTGGATCTCAAGCCCTCGGGCCAGCACTACATGGAGGACTTCTTCGCGGCCGGCGGCCTCGGCGCCGTCCTGCGCGAGCTGCGCGAGCGCGTGCATCTCGACTGCCTCACGGTCACCGGCGAGACGCTCGGCGCGCGCCTGGCCGGCGACGACGCCTGGGTGGACCGCGGCGTCATCCGGAGCGCGCGCGAGCCGTTCCAGCCGGTCGGGGGGCTGGTCGCGCTGTTCGGCTCGCTGGCGCCGGGCGGCGCGATCCTCAAGCGCTCGGCGGCGGACGCGCGGCTGTTCGAGAACGAGGGGCGGGCGGTGGTGTTCGACTCGCTGGAAGACCTGGCGGCGCGCATCGACGATCCCGCCCTCGACGTCACGCCCGCCGACTTCCTCGTGCTCAAGAACGCCGGGCCCAAGGGCGCCCCGGGCATGCCCGAGGCCGGCTACCTGCCGATCCCGACCAAGCTCTCGCGGGCCGGCGTCACCGACATGGTGCGGATCTCCGACGCGCGCATGAGCGGGACGGCGTTCGGGACCATCGTGCTCCACGTCACCCCGGAGGCGGCCGCCGGCGGGCCGCTCGCCGTCGTTCGGAGCGGCGATCGCATCCGTCTCTCGGTGAAGGATCGTCGGCTGGATCTGCTGGTCGAGCCGGCCGAGGTCGCCCGCCGCGCGGCGTCCGGAAGCGCGGCGGGGGCGCCGGCGCGCGGCTATCGCCGGCTCTACGCCGAGCACGTGCTCCAGGCCGACCAGGGGTGCGACTTCGACTTCCTGCGCGCGCCCCGCTAGGGCAGGTCGAACAGCAGCGCCTCGGCGTCCTCGGCGGCGGCCAGCGTCACCGCCGGCTCCCCGCTGATCGCCGCGCCGTCGCCGGCGCCGAGCCGCCCGCCCGCCAGCGCGAGCGCGCCGCGGGCCACCTGCACCCAGGCGTGCCGGCCGGGCGCCAGCGCGTGCACGACCTCCTGGCCGGGGCCGAGCAGCGTCGCGTAGAGCCGCGCATCCTGGTGGATCGTGAGCGAGCCGTCGGCGCCGTCGGGTGACGCCACCAGCCGCAGCCGGCCGCGCCGCTCCGCGTCGCCGAACGCCTTCTGCTCGTAGCCCGGTGTGATCCCGGCGACGGCCGGCTCGATCCAGATCTGCAGGAGGTGGACCGGCGCCGTCGCCGAGGGGTTCGCCTCGCTGTGGCGGACGCCGGTGCCCGCGCTCATGCGCTGCACCTCGCCGGGCCGGATCACCGAGCCGGTGCCGAGGCTGTCCCGATGCTCGAGCGCGCCCTCCAGCACGTAGGTGAGGATCTCCATGTCGCGGTGACCGTGCGTCGGGAATCCGGTGCCCGGGGCGACGACGTCCTCGTTGATCACGCGCAGCCCGCGGAATCCCATGAAGCGCGGGTCGTAGTAGTCGGCGAACGAGAACGTGTGCCAGGTGTCGAGCCAGCCGTGGTCGGCATGGCCCCGCTCGCTCGCGCGCCTCACGACGATCGCCATACCGGGTTGGATGGCCGCGGGTGCGCGCCCGATTCCTACCGCACCAGCTCGAGTCGGAGCTGCCCGGCGCGGCGGTCCACGGTGAACGTGAACTGGTCGAGCACGTTGGTGCCCAGCAAGCCGCCGATCGGCTCGCCGCCGACGCTGAAGCCGCTCAGCGGCCCGACGCCGACCTCGAGGTTCTCGACGACGAACTCGCCGAGCCGCAGCGACGGCAGCACGGTGGTCGCGATGGTCGCGTCGCCCCCGGCGGCGAGCATGACCGGAAAGGGCTCGCTCTCCGGTGACAGGACCAGCCCCGCCCGCGCCGCCGCTTGCGGCGTCAGCATCGTCATCTGGGCCCCCGTGTCGAGCAGCAGCGTGATGCGGTGACCGCCGGCCAGTGTCGCCTCCAGCGTCACCAGCCGCGCGCGCGTCGTGATCGGCAGGCTGCCGGTGGTGGCGCCTGCCGTCACCGGGGTTACGCGCATGGGGGGCGCCGGTGCGAGCCTCGCGTACAGGGCGGCCGGCAGCGTGATGTCGATGACGGTGCGGAACGGCCGGCCGGCATCGTCGCTGCCGGTGACCCGGACGCTCCAGACCACCGGCTGGTCGAGGGCCACGCCGCACGCGTCCCCCGGTGGCATGATGCAGGGCGCGCCGGCGCCGAAGCGGAAGGCGCGTGCGCCTCGCGGCCGGACCGGCCAGGGCCCGGCGTCGGCGGCGAGCGCCTCCGTGTACCCCTCGCGATGCCCGCGGGCCTCGTAGGCCTCGATCGTCCAGGCGCGGCCCGCGCGCTCGGCCAGCGAGAGGGTCATCCAGAGGATCTCGTGCTCACGGCCGTCCACCACTTCCTGCGTGCGCCGCAGTCCGGTGACCCGCCAGGTGAAGGGACCGCGGACGCCCTCCAACTGCAGACCGGGACTCTCGGCGAGCGCCGCCGTCGAGGACAGCGCCACGCAGACGACCAGGGCGAGGAGCCGAAGGATCGATGTCGCCACGGGCCTCAAGCCTACTGTTTGACCTGACCTCGGGCTACCCGGGAGAGGGCGACTGACTAGAAACTTGTCAGGCTGTTCGCCCGTTTCTCAGCCATCTGCGGCGCCTGCGGCGTGCCCCGGCAAGGGTTTACAGGCACATCCACGCTGGCAGCGATCTTGCTGTTGCACATGCGGGGAATTGTGATGGAAATCGTGCAGCGGGCCATGGGCGTCTGGAGGCGGCGCACCCGCCCGCGCTACGGGCTGGCGCTGGCCGGTGGCGGGGTCATCGGCGGCATGTACGAGGTCGGCGCCATGACGGCGCTCGAGGAGCAGCTCAACGGAAGCGGTGCCGGCTTCGACGTCTACGTCGGCTGCAGCGCCGGCTCGGTCGTCGCGACCCTGCTGGCCAGCGGTGTGCGGGCGAGCGAGGTCTACCACATCCTCGACGAGGACCTCGACGACCCGCTCAACATGCGCCGCGGCGCGCTCTTCGCCACCGATGCCTTCCGCCAGGCCTGCGCGCGCGCGGGCCGGCTCGTGTGGGCGATCGGCAAGCAGGTGCTGATGGGGGGGCGGTGCCTGCCCGACGTCCTGGCCCGCGCCGAGCGGGATCTGCCCCCGGGATTTTTCACGCTCGCGGCCCTCGAGAGCTACATCCGGCTGGGGCTGGCCTCGCGCGGCCACGGCAACGCCTTCGCCGGGCTCGCGCGCCCACTCCTGATCCCGGCGGTGGATCTCGACACCGCCGAGCGCGTGGTGTTCGGGACGGGCGAGCTGGCCTCGGTGCCGATCAGCGAGGCGGTCGCGGCATCGTCCGCGATCCCGGGCTTCTTCGATCCCTACACGATCGGCCACCGCGACTACGTGGACGGTGGTGTGGGGTTCTGTGGCCACGCCGACCTGGCGGCCGAGGCGGGCGCCGACGTCGTCTTCATCGTGAACCCGCTGGTGCCCAACCGGACGGGCGAGGGGAACGGCTCGATGCGCGCGCGCGGCGTCTACACGATCATGGAGCAGGCCAGCCGCATCTCGAGTCAGAATCTGCTCCAGCTCGGCCTGGCCGCGCTGGCCGTGAAGTTCCCGCGCACGACGTTTCACCTGCTGCAGCCACCCCGCGACACCGAGCTGCTGTTCGGACCATCCATGGGGTTCGAGGCGAGCCGGGCGGCGCTGCGATTCGGCTACACGTCCGCCAAGGCGTGGCTGGCCGATCAGGGCGCGCCGCTGATGCGCGGCCTCGCCCCCCACGCCGCCGCCGGCTAGGTCACGCCGTCGTCGGGCCGCCCGCGGGGGCGGCGCTCTCCGCGGCGGCGCGGCGCTGGACGGCGCCCAGGCCGTCGTAGGCGGCGTACTTGTAGACGTCGCTCAGCGACGGGTAGTTGAACACGGTGTTGACGAACATGTCGATCGTGCACTCGGTCTGCAGCGCGATCAGCCCCACGTGCACCAGCTCGGCGGCGATCGCCCCGATGATGTGGACGCCGAGCAGCAGCTTGTCGGGATAACGGAACACCAGCTTCATCTCGCCCTCGAGGTCGCCGGCGATCTGACCGCGCGCGTTGGTGCGATAGAACCCGCGCCCCACGCAGTACTCGATCTTCTTCTGCCGGCAGCTCTCCTCGGTCTCCCCGGCCATCGAGATCTCGGGGATCGTGTAGACCGCCAGCGGGAAGATCGGCGCCACCCGCGTCTTGTACTTCGGCAGGTCGAAGGCCTGCACCATCGCCACGCGCGCCTGCTCCATGGACGTGGACGCCAGCGCCGGGAAGCCGATGATGTCGCCGGCCGCGTAGATGTGCGGGACCGAGGTCTGATAGTTCTCGTTGACGGTGATGAGCCCGCGCTCGTTGACGGCGAGGCCGGCCTTGTCGATCGCCAGGTCCTTGACGTTGGCGACGCGCCCGGCGGCCACCAGCAGCTGGTCCACCACCAGGCTGCCGCCGCCCTTGAGCTCGAGGTGGATCCCGTCGCTCTCGGCGGTGTAGTGCTCGACCCGCTCCTTGAGGCGAAGGTCCACGCCGAGGAGCTCCATCTGGGACTTGAGCCGCTCGGCGACCTCGGCGTCGAGGAAGCCCAGGAGGCGATCGCGACCGTCGATGAGCGAGGTCTTGATGCCGAGCGCGGCGAAGATCGTCGTGTACTCGCAGCCGATGACGCCGCCGCCGACCACCGCCATCGTGCGCGGCAGCTTCTCCATCTCGAGGATCTCGTCGCTGTCGTGCACGCGCGAGTCGGTGAACGGGATGTCCTTCGGCCGCGTCGGCACCGATCCGGTCGCGATGAGGACGATGTCGCCGCGCAGCAGCCGGTCGGGCTCGCCGTCGCGCCGCACGCGCACGGTGTGGGGATCCTCGAAGGCGGCGACACCCTGGAGGAGCTGGATCTTGTGGCGGATGATGTTCTCGGTCACCACCTGGCGGAGCGAGCGCACGACCTCCTGCTCGCGGTACATGAAGTCCTTCACCGTCAGGTGCGACTTCACCTGGTAATCCACGCCGTAGAGCGCGTGCTGGCCGAGGCCGGAGAAGTAGAGCGCCGTCTCGCGCAGCGTCTTGGACGGCACGGTGCCGGTGTTGATGCCGGCCCCCCCCGGATGGGGCTCGCGCTCGACCAGCGCTACGCGCTTGCCGAAGTAGGCCGCCTGGGCGGCGCCCTTCTCGCCGGCGGGTCCGGCGCCGAGGACGATCAGGTCGTAGTGCTCGACGTCTGTCATGACCGGGCTACCGTATGACGAATCGCGCGTCGGAGGCAAGCGGTCCGCGCCTCAGCGCCGGCCGCCCGCCAGCCGGCGCGCCTCCGGCACGCCGCGCAGCCGGGCCATCGCGACGACGCCGAGGAAGGGGCCGGCGGCGAGCGACGCGAAGGCCCAGCGCCAGCCGACGGCGGCCGCGATCGGCGGGATCAGCCAGATGCTGAGGGTCGTCAGCGCGAAGCCGGCGCAGGTCTGCGTGGTCAGCGCGGTGCCGACGTAGGCGGGCGCCGACAGCTCGGTGACCGCGGTGGAGAACTGCGCGGAGTCGGCGATGACGGTCACGCCCCACAGGCTCGCGACGAGCAGCGTGAGGGCAGGGGGGCCGCCGAAGGTGGCGCCGATCGCCAGCGCGCACCCGCCGCTGGCGGCCATCGCGACCATCGTGAGCGTCGTCCGCCCCCAGCGATCGGAGATGGCGCCACCCGCCCAGCAGCCGAGCGCGCCGACGCCGATGACCGCGAACGTCGCGCCGCTCGCGTTGACGCCGAGGTAGTCGCCGCCGCCGCGCGCCCGCAGGCTCTCGCTCAGGAACACGCCGATCCACGCCCACATCGCGTACAGCTCCCACATGTGGCCGAGGTAGCCGAGGCAGGCCAGCCGCGGGCCGCGCTCGCGGAAGACGGCGGCGGCCATCCGGACGTCGAAGCGGGCGGGGGGAAACGCGTGCGGCCCCTCGCGGACGAAGAGCGCGGTGACGACCGCCGCCAGCCCGGCCAGCGCCGAGGCGACGAGGAGCGTCTGGCGCCACGGCAGGTCCGTCATGCCGCTGATCAGGTGCGGGGTGGCGGAGCCCACCGTCAGCGCGCCGATCAGGATGCCGATCGCCAGGCCGCGTCCCTCGCGGAACCAGGTGGCCATGATCTTCATGGCGGGCGGGTACGCGCCGGCCATGGCGAGGCCGGTCACGAAGCGCAGGACCAGGGCGGGGCCGGGGCGGTCCACCGCCAGCGCGAGCCAGGCGTTGGCGACGGCGCCGAGCAGCGCGCCGGCGATCATCACGCGGCGGGCCGGCCACACGTCGGGCAGGTTGGCGAGCGCGGCGCCCAGCGTGCCGGCGATGAAGCCGAGCTGGACGGCGATGGTGAGGCCGGCGGCGCCGCCGTCGCCCAGCGCCCACTCGCGCCGCAGCGCCGGCAGCACGGCCGATGCCGAGAACCAGAGCGAGAGCGCCAGCAGCTCGGCGAGCGAGAGGACGGCCAGCTGGCACCAGCGCTCCGGCACGCGGCGCTACTCGATGATCTTGCGCTCGCGCAGCCCGGCGATCTCGCCCGCGCCCAGGCCGAGGTCTTTCAGGATCGCGTCCGTGTGCTCGCCGCTCAGCGGCGCCGCGGTCCGCACGGCGCCGGGTGTGTCGGAGAGCTTGATGGCGACGCCGAACTGGCGGACGCGCCCGTGGGTGGGATGCTCGACGTCCACGATCATGCCGCGGTGGTTGATCTGCGGATCGCGCACCATCTCCTCGACGTCGTAGACCTTGCCGACGCACACGTCGTGCTTGACGAGGAACTCGTACCAGTCGTCCCGATCGCGCGTCTTGATGACGGCCTCGATCGCCTCGCGGGCGCCGCTCTCCTCGGCGTTGGCCGCGCGCACGAACTGGTCGGCCTTGCGGGCGAAGCGCGCGAAGTCGGGGCGCCCGATGGCCTTGCAGAAGTTCTCCCACAGCCACGGCTCGGTGCAGCCGATCGTCAGCAGCTTGCCGTCGCGCGTCTCGTAGATCGCGTAGTAGGGATAGGAGCCGCCGAGGAACCCCTCGCCCCGCCGGGGCGCCACGCCGTCCGAGAAGAAGAAGCGCATGTTGGGCGTCGCCGCCAGCAGTGACAGCGTGGTGTCGAGGTAGGAGATGTCCACGTGCTGGCCGCGGCCGGTGCGCTCGCGCGCGAACAGCGCCAGCGCGATGCCCAGCGCGCCGTGCAGGCTGGCGCCGGCGTAGTCGGCGACGAGGTTGAGCGGGATGACGGGCTTCCGGGAGCCGGCCTCGCCGATGAGGTTCAGCACGCCGGCCAGCGAGAGGTAGTTCATGTCGTGGGCCGGATAGTTCCGGTAGGGGCCGTCCTGGCCGAAGCCGGAGAGCGAGCAGTAGATGAGCCGCGGGTTGAGCTCGCGCAGCGCCGGGTAGCCGGCGCCCAGCCGGTCCATCACGCCGGGGCGGAAGCCCTCGACGATCACGTCGGCCGAGCGGGCGAGGCTGCGGAAGATCGCCTGGCCCTCGGGCACCTTCATGTTGAGCGTCATCGAGCGCTTGTTGCGGTTGACGAACGCGTGGATCGTCTGTCGCACCCACTGCTCGTCGCGCCGCCGCTCCGGCTCCGGCGTCTCGATCTTCAGGACGTCGGCGCCCATGTCGGCCATGATCATCCCCGGCATCTCGGCCGGCGGCACCCGCGCCAGCTCCAGCACCTTGATTCCGTCGAGCACATTCATGGACATTCTCCTCAGGTCAGTACGAACCGGGCACGCGGCTATTCGCGCGTCGTGGCGAGACGCGACGTCAGGGCCCGGATGTCGGGGACGTCCTCGAGGTGGAGGAGCTGGTCGGCGACGCCGGCGGCGTCGTCAGCGCCGAGCACCGGGGTCGCGCAGCCGAGGAACTTGGCGCGCAGCTGCGCGTCGGTGAGCGGGTGATCGGCATGGCCGGAGGCCCCGCGCGCCGGCCGCGACAGGGTGCGCCCGTCGCGCAGCCGCACGCTCACGCGGCTCCACGCGTGCTGCTCGAGGCCGTCGGTCAGATCCGGATCCACGACCATGCGCACACGCCCCATCAGCTCGCGGGTGGCGGCGCCCGGCGCGCCCTCCTCGAAGGAGGCGATCTCGACGCGGCCGGTGGCGAGCGCCTCGGCGGCGCAGAACTGCATCGAGAACTTGCGCTCGAGTCCGGTCGTCGGGTTGCCGTGGCGCAACACGTCGGGCACGAGGCGGCTGACGCCGACCTCGACGTCGGCGACCTGCTCGGCGTCGAGGTGATGGCTCGCGCGCAGGTCGAGCAGCGCGTCGATCGCCGAGTGGGTGAGCGCGCACGACGGGTACGGCTTCACCGCGATGCCGGAGGCGAGGATCTGCCAGCGGCTGCCGAGGGCGTCGAAGGCGCCGGGCGCGAGCGCGGCCTGGCCGAAGGCGGCGGCGTAGCCCTGCCGCCCGTCCAGCGCGGCGTCGGAGGCGGTGAACCCCTCGCGCGCGAGCATCGCGGCGAACACGCCATTGCGGGCGGCGTGGCCGGCGTGGAAGGGCTTGGTCATCGAGCCGAAGTTCTCCTTCAGCCCCGAGGCCAGCGAAGCGGCGACGCCCAGCGCGTGCCGCGTCTGGCCGGCGTCGAGTCCCAGCACGCGGGCGGCGGCCGCCGCGCACCCGAGCGTGCCGATCGTGGACGTCGCGTGCCAGCCGCGCGTGTAGTGGTCGGGGTTGAGCGCCACGCCCAGCGCCGTGGAGACCTCGAAGCCGATCAGGTAGGCGAGGACGACGGCGGCGCCGTCGGCGGGCTCCGCCTCGGCGGATGCCAGGATCGCCGCCACCAGGGGCGCGCTCGGGTGGCCGAGCAGCGCGAAGTTCGTGTCGTCGAAGTCGTGGGCGTGGCCGGCGGTGCCGTTGGCCAGTGCCGCCCACGTGGGGCCCGTCCGCAGCGCGGTGCCGACGACCGTGCACAGCGGCGGGCCGCCCTCGGCGCGCACGACCGCGCGCACGGCGGCGGCGGCCGGCTCGGCGGCGCCCGCCAGCATGACGCCGAGCGTGTCGAGCGCGGCGCGCTGCACCTGGGCGACCGCGGCGTCCGGGCAGTCGCGCAGCGTGGTCTTGACGACGAACTCGGCGAGGCGGGTGGTGGCGCTCATGGGCCGCACCATAGCGGAAGGGGGCGAGCGGTTGCAAGGCGGGCGGGCGTGGCCGACAATCCGCGCGGGAGGTCACCACCGTGCCAGCCACCGTCAACCGCCGCGTCCTCCTCAAGAACCGCCCCGTCGGCGAGCCGAAGCCGACCGACTTCGAGATCGTCGAGGCGCCGCTGCCCCGGCCCAACGACGGCGAGATCCTCTGCCGCACGATCTGGCTCTCGCTCGACCCGTACATGCGCGGGCGCATGAACGGCGTGAAGTCCTACACCCCGTCGGTGGACATCGGCGGCGTGATGGTCGGCGGCACCGTCGGCGAGGTGGTGGAGTCGCGCCACCCCGCGTGGGCGCCGGGCGATCTCGCGCTCGCCTACGGCGGCTGGCAGACGCACCACGTCGCGAAGGCGGGCGCCGCGCCGGGGCCCTTCGGGCCGCTCAAGCTCGACCCGAGGGTAGCGCCGATCTCCACCGCCCTGGGGGTGCTGGGCATGCCCGGCATGACCGCGTACGTGGGACTGCTCGACCTCGGCCGGCCGAAGGCCGGCGAGACCGTCGTGGTGTCGGCGGCGGCCGGCGCGGTCGGCTCGGCCGTCGGCCAGATCGCGAAGATCAAGGGCTGCCGGGCCGTCGGCGTCGCCGGCTCGCCCGACAAGTGCGACTACGTGGTCAAGGAGCTCGGCTTCGACGCGGGCGTGAGCTATCGCTCGCCCGATCTCTTCGCCGCGCTGAAGGACGCGTGCCCCAAGGGCATCGACGTCTACTTCGACAACGTCGGCGGCGACGTGCTCAAGACCGTCCTGCGCCTGGTCAACCCGTTCGCGCGCATCCCGCTGTGCGGCCTCGTGTCGCAGTACAACGCGACCGAGCTGCCGCCCGGCCCCAACATGGGCGCGGTGCTGGTCAACCGCGTGACGATCCGCGGCTTCATCGTCAGCGACCACGTCGACCGGCTGCCCGCGTTCCTGGCCGACTGCGCGCCCTGGGTCCGCGAGGGCCGGCTCAAGTACCGCGAGGACGTCGCGCAGGGGCTCGACAGCGCGCCGCGCGCGTTCATCGGCCTGCTGCGCGGCCAGAACCTCGGCAAGCAGCTCGTGCAGGTGTCGCCCGACCCCACCCGCGCGTAGCGCTCGCGCGCTCGCGGCGACCGGGTGTCGCGGCCCCGCCCCACCGGGGCGGCCGCTCCGCGCGCCGGCAGCGCCAAGCCTCCGGAATGTCGCGAGTCCGGCCCGGCATCGACGATGCATCGTCACGGGTCGTCCGTGGCGAAAGGGGGGCGATGCCAGTGGTCGAGTCGATCCGTGACCAGTGGGTGATCGCCGTGGCCGTCCTCGTGCTGCTGGCGTTGGTCGGCTGGCTGGTCGGCGCACGCCAGCGATGAGCGCTGCTCGGTCCGGCGACGTTCATCGGATCCTGCTCGCGACGGACTTCTCCACCGCCGGCCGCCCGGCGCTCCGTCGCGCCATCGAGTGGGCGCGCCGCCGGCGGGCCCGTCTGCATCTCGTGCACGTGATCACCCCGCCGCCGGTCGTCCTCGAGGACAGCTTCTTCTCGGCCCGCGCGTGGCGGCGCATGCAGGCGGAGGCGATCCGCGGCGCCCGGCGCCGGCTGCGCGCCCTCGAAGCCCGGGCGCGGGCGGCGGGCGTCCGCGCGTCCTCCACGGTCATCCTGAGCGTGGTGCCCTTCGATGCCGTCGTCCGGGCCGCGCGGCGCCTGGGAGCGGACCTGATCGTCGTCGGCACGCACGGACGCACGGGGCTGGCTCGCCTGGCGCTGGGCAGCGTGGCCGAGCGCGTGGCGGCGCTCGCGCCCTGTCCGGTGCTGGTCGTGCGCGGGGGCTGATCGCACTACGCCGTTCGACCGCCACTGCGGCGTCAGCGCCTCGTCCGTGGGGCGACGGCGCCTCGCGCCGCGCTCCGCTCGTGGCACAACCCCGCGAGTTCGCGAGCGACCCCCCTGGCAATCGCCTTGCACCCATTCGCTCCGCGGAAAGGAGGGACGAATCATGCGCGCACTGACACCGTGGACAGGCACCGGCCTCAAGCGCGAGATGGACCGGCTGTTCGACCGCTTCTTCGAGCCGGCGTGGACCGAGCTGCCAGTGATGGGCGACTGGACGCCCGCGCTCGACGTCACCGAGGGCAAGGACGCCCTTACCGTGAAGGCGGAGCTGCCCGGCGTGGAGCCCAAGGAGATCGCGGTCGCTCTCGAGGGCGATGTGCTCACCATCAAGGGTGAGAAGGAGCACGAGAAGGAGGAGAAGGACGAGCGCATGCATCGTGTCGAGCGCTCGTGGGGTGCCTTCATGCGGAGCGTGCGGCTTCCGGCCCCGGTGGACGCCAGCAAGGTGACGGCGACGTTCAAGAACGGCGTCGTGACCGTCACGCTGCCGAAGACCGCCGGCGCGAAGGGGACCACGATCCCGGTGAAGGCGGAGTAGGCGAAGGGACCGTGGGGCAGTGGGCGCTCATCGAGGACGTCGCGATCGCGGACTGCGCGCTGGAGATCGAGGGCCGGACCCTCGACGACCTGTTCGCGACCGCGGCGCGCGCGGTGGCCGAGATCATGGTGGATCCGGCCACCGTGCGACCCTCGACGGAGCGCACCGTCACGCTCACCGCTCCGTCGCTGGACCTGCTGCTGTACGACTGGCTTGCCGAGCTGCTGTACCTCAAGGATAGCGAGCAGCTCGTCTTCCCGCGCGTCCAGGCGCACGTGGATTCCGGCGCGCCGTGCCGCCTCATCGTGACGATGGCCGGCGGCCCGATCACCGCGGACACGACGCGGCGCGCGGATCCCAAGGCGGTGACGTTCCACCTGTTCGGCGTGGCGCCCGTCGACGGCGGCTGGCGGGCGCGCGTCGTGCTCGACGTCTGACCGATGAAGACCGTGCCCGTCGGCGACTGCGTGTGGGAGATCCCGCCCAGCGAGAAGCCCGGCATGCTCGTGCCGGCGCGCATCTACGCGTCGGAGGCGCTGCTCGGCCAGATGGATCAGGGCGTGTTCGAGCAGGTGACCAACGTCGCCTGCCTGCCCGGCATCGTCCGCGCCGCCCTCTGCATGCCCGACGGCCACTGGGGATACGGCTTCCCCATCGGCGGCGTCGCCGCGTTCCGCGCCGACACCGGGGTCATCTCGCCGGGCGGCATCGGGTTCGACATCAACTGCGGCATGCGCGTGCTGCGGACGACCCTTACCGAGGCGGAGGTGCGCCCGCGGCTGGTGCCCCTGATCGACGCGCTGTTCGACGCGGTGCCCTCGGGCGTCGGCGCGCGCGGCTTCGTGACGCTCGACGACGACGCGTTCACCGAGGTAATGCGCGAGGGGGCCGGCTGGTGCGTCCGTCACGGCTACGGCTGGCCGGAGGACCTCGCCGCGACCGAGGGCGGCGGCTGCCTGCCCGGCGCCGATCCCGACCACGTCAGCGCCCGCGCGCTGGCGCGGGGCCGCCAGCAGCTCGGCACCCTCGGCTCCGGCAACCACTATCTCGAGATCCAGGTCGTGCCGCCGGACGGCATCCACGATCCCCGCGTCGCGCGCGCCTTCGGCGTCGAGGCTCCCGGCCAGGTGCTGATCATGCTGCACTGCGGCTCGCGCGGGTTCGGCCACCAGGTCGGCACCGACTACCTGCGCCGCTTCGACCAGGCGATGCCGGCCTACGGCATCAGCGTGCGCGACCGCGAGCTCGCCTGCGCGCCCTTCCGCTCGCCGGACGGCCAGGCGTACTTCGGCGCGATGACCGCCGCCGCCAACACCGCGTTCGCCAACCGGCAGATGATCACCCATCAGGTCCGCGAGGTGATGGGCCGGGTGTTCGGCCGGGAGCCGCGCGCGCTCGGTCTCTCGGTCATCTATGACGTCTGCCACAACACGGCCAAGGTCGAGCGGCACGTGGTGGACGGCGAGCCGCTGGAGCTCGTCGTCCACCGCAAGGGCGCCACCCGCGCCTTCGGACCCGGCGCGCCCGACGTGCCCGAGGCCTATCGCGACGTGGGGCAGCCCGTGATCATCGGCGGCTCGATGGAGACCGGCTCCGCCCTGCTGGTGGGGACCGCCCACGCGATGGCCGAGACGTTCGGCTCCACCGCGCACGGCGCCGGGCGCACGATGTCGCGCGCCCAGGCCAAGCGCCGCGTGTGGGGTGCCACTCTGATGCAGGACATGCGCGCGCGCGGCATCGTGATCCGCGCCGCCTCGCCCTCCGGCGTGGCGGAGGAAGCCGGGTTCGCCTACAAGGACCTCGGCGCGGTCGTGGATGTCCTGCACCGCCTCGACATCTCGCGCCGGGTCGTGTCGCTCACGCCGATCGGCAACATCAAGGGGTGAGCCCGGGCCCCTCCCCCGCTTCCTCGAGGTCGTCCGCGGTGCGGCGGCACTGATCGCACCGCGTCGCGAGCTCCGCGTTGCCGTCGGGATCCTCCAGCAGCCCCGGCTCAGCGTGGATCAGCCCCCCGCACGCGCACGGCTCGGGATACTCCTCCGCGCAGACCGGGCACTGCTGGTCGCCCACGTGGTGGGTGACCGTTTCGTCAACAGCGAACAGCATCATGGCGTGTTCCTCCTCGTGTCGGTGTCGTCGTTGGGGGCCGACGTCGCGTCGGCCTCCGCGTCCACCCGCCGGGCGATCTCGCCGCGCACGGCGTCGCGCAGCCGGATCATCTCCCGCCAGCCGTCGGGACGCGGCGCCACCGGCGGCGCGATCGCGATCCGGATCGTGCCCGGACGCGGGAGCCAGGTACCGTCCGGCAGGATCTCGCGGGTGCCGCGGATCGCGACGGGGACGATCGGCCGTCCGCTCTCCACCGCCGCCTTGAAGGCGCCGAGCCGGAACGGCAGGAGGCCGGGCTGCTGCCGGAACGTCCCCTCGGGGAAGACGAACAGCGAGACCCCCGCCCGCAGGGCGCCGGTCGCCTGCTCGGCATCGGCGACGCCGCGTGAGATGTCCACCCGATCGACGGTGAGATGGCCGCTGCGGCGGATCACCGTGCCGACGACGAGCGTGTGGAGCAGCTCGCGCTTGGCCACGAAGCGGAAGTCGGCCGGCACGGCGGCGAGCAGGGCGACCGCGTCCAGGTAGCTCGCATGGTTGGCCGCGTAGACGACCGCCCCGGTGCGCGGCAGGTGCTGCAGCCCCTCGACGCGCGGGCGGCACCCGGCCAGGGTCAGAAGCGCGCGACACCAGAGACGGACCGCGCGATCGACCCGGTGTCGCGGCAGCGCCCGCGCCAGCACCGCGAGCAGCGGCACGCCGAGCAACAGCAGCAGCCCCGCCCACGGCGCCCACGCGAGCGCCGCGGCGGCGCGACCGAGGCGGCCGAGCCGTGCGCCGGCGGCACCGGCGAGCAGCCGGGCCCATTGCCGGTGGACCGACGGCCGCTCGCGCTCGAGCCGCCCCTGCGTGTACGCATCGCGGGTCGCCGAGCGGCGGATCTTGCCGCTGGAGGTCTTGAGCACGGCGCCGGGTGCGGTGATCACCACGACGTCGGGCGGCAGGCCGAGCGCCACCACCACGCGGTCGACGACCGCCGCGCGCAGCCGCTCGCGCCCGCCCGGCTCGCGCTCGCGCGTCTCGGCCACGATCACCAGCCGCTCGGTCCCGATCGCCGGGTCGGCGACGCCGAAGGTGGCCACGCACCCCTTGCGGATGCCGGGGATGTCGCCGACGACGGCCTCGATCTCCTGCGGGTACAGATTGCGGCCGGCCTTGATGACGATGTCCTTCCGCCGGCCGGTGATGTAGAGCTCTCCGCCCGCCTGGTAGCCGAGATCGCCCGAGTCCATCCAGCCCTCGTGCCACGCCGCCCGCGTCGCCTCGGCGTTGCCGAAGTAGCCGCGCGTGACCGACGGCCCGCGGAACTCGACGCGCCCCTGGATGCCGGCGCCGACCGGCGCCCCGCGCTCGTCCACGATGCGCACGTCGTGGCCGGGCAGGGGCCGCCCGCAGGAGACGAAGGTCAGCGCCGTGGCGTCGCCGGCGACGGCCGGCTGCGTCAGCCCGAGCCGCGTGAAGGTCTCGCGGGCGACGCGGGCGATCCGGGGACCGGCGCCGGCCGGCGAGGTGGTGAGGGCGACGGCAGACTCGGCCAGCCCGTAGACGGGGCACATCGCCTCGGGCCGGAAGCCGTAGGGCTGGAACCGGCGCGTGAAGCGCTCGATCGTCTCCGCGCTCACCGCCTCGGAGCCGTTGAGGGCGAGCCGCCACGCGCGCAGGTCCACGCCCTCCAGCTCGTCGTCGCGGATCTTCCGCACGCACAGATCGAAGGCGAAGTTGGGGGCGGGCGAGAGCGTGGCCCGGTGGGCGGCGAGGGCTTGCAGCCACCGCGCCGGGCGCGCGAGGAACGCGAGCGGCGAGAGGATCACCACCGGGATCCCGTGGTAGAGGGCGCCGAGCCAGGAGCCGATGAGCCCCATGTCGTGGTAGAGCGGCAGCCAGCTCACCGCGACGTCGTCGGCGCCGATGCCGAGCGCCGCGCCGAACGCGCGGATGTTGGCGAGGATGTTGGCGTGCGAGAGGAGCACGCCCTTGGGATCGCCGGTGCTGCCCGACGTGTACTGGATGAGCGCCGGCCCCCCCGCCGCCCCGCGCGCGGGGCCGAGCGCGGCGCGCGTGCTGGCGGCGCGCTCGAGGCGCTCGACCGGCACGACCGCCCGCAGCGTCGGCACGCGGGCGCGGAGCATGTCCGCGACGCGCTCGGCCTCGCGGAAGGTGAGGAGCAGGCGCGCCTGGGCGTTCCGGAGGATGCTGACCTGACGGCCGGCGTATTCCTCGAGGCGGTCGGGACGGAACGGCGGGTAGATCGGCACCGGCACCGCGCCGGCGATCAGCGTCGCGAAGAAGGAGACGAAGAACGCCTCCTCGGTGCGCAGCATGAGGGCCAGGGCATCGCCGGCGTGGACGCCGCGCCCGCGCAGCACGGTCGCCAGCGCGGCGGCGCGTTGCCAGAGCGCTCCGTAGCTGATGGGGCGCTCGACGCCGGCCTCGTCGACGAGCACGACGTGCGTGCGCTCGGCGTGGCGCTCGGCGTGCCACGCCAGGACCTCCACCAGCGTGGCGGCCGACGCCGGCGCGGCCGCGCCGCCGGCGAGCGGCGTGACGACGGCCGGCCGGGCCGGACGCGCGCGCGGGCCGCCGGCCCGCACCGCGCGTGCGAGGTCGCGGCCGGAGTCGGCGTCTCCCATGACCGAGTCGGGGAACCGAACGCCGAAGGCCTCCTCCAGCCGGAAGAGCAGCTCGGCGCGCTCCAGGCTGCCGAGGCCGAGGTCGCGATCCAGCGAGTCGTCGAGCGAGACCCCGCCGCGGGGCGGCAGCGTTCCCAGCTCGGTGACGAAGGCCTCGACGACCTCCAGCACGCGGGCGTCGACGTCCGGACCGGGGCCCGGCGCGGCGGTGGCGACCGATGTCTGACTCACGGGCCTCCTTCCACAGCGCCGGCGGAGCCCATCGAGAGCGACTCCACCGGAAGCTCGTCCAGGGCGGGACGCGCGGGCGTCGAGCTTCAGACGCCCGCCAGCTGCACGTTCATTTCCACGTCGAAGTGCTGTCTGAGGTGCTGGAGCAGCCGGGCCAGCTGCTGTTCGTCCGTCTCCTTCATGTACTTCCAGACCGCCTGGCATTCGGCGCATCCCCTGGCGTCCTTGGTGAACGTGTCGTAGCGATGCAGCCCCTTCGAGAGCACGGACGCCGTCTCCATGAGGTCGTACGTTCCGTCTTTCAGCATGCCAACCTCCCTTCGTCCCGCCGATGTGATTGGAGGTGCAACGCGACTGCCACGGCGACGCGCGACGCGGCGATGAGGCGCGCGGCTCACGGTGGTAGGCAAGATGCGGGACGACGTCACGCTCGGCGACGCCAGGCGTGGGACGCGGCGGCGAGCCAGTGGGGAAATCCGGAGTCACGCGCGAGGCACGATCGCCCCAGCCACCGGGCCGGGCGACGGCCGGCCGCGTTAAATCGCCGGGAACCATGCCCTTGTCTCTGGCATCCGCGATGCATCGGACGCCGCGTAAGGAGAGGCGATGGCGCGCCAGCTAAAACCGGATGAGTTGCGGGCCGTGTGCGAGGCTGCGCTGCTCGGGTTTCAGTCCACCGAAGAGCTGGCGCCGCTCGACGGGATGATCGGCCAGGACCGCGCGCTCAACGCCACCACGTTCGGTGTGCGGATGCGCCATGCCGGGTACAACCTCTTCGTCCTCGGGCCGCCGGCGACGGGCAAGACCACGCTCATGCGGCAGCTGCTCGCCGCGGCCGCCCGCACGGAGCCGACGCCGGCGGACCTCTGCTACGTCCACAACTTCGCCGATCCGTACCGCCCGACGGCGCTCACGGTGCCGGCCGGGCGGGGACGCGAGCTGCGCGAGGCCATGGCACGCCTGGTCGAGGAGTGCCGGGCCAAGCTACCGCGACTGTTCGAGAGCGAAGAGTTCGCGCGGCGCAAGTCGGAGATCCTCGAGCGGTTCGGCCACCGGCAGGAGGCCGAGCTCGACCAGTTGCGCCAGGCGGCCCGGGCCGAGCAGTTCGAGGTCATCCGCACGCCGGGCGGGCTGGCCCTCGTCCCGGCGCCGGGCGGCGAGCCGCTCGGTCCCGAGCAGTTCGCCGCGCTGCCCCCCGCCGTGCAGGCGGGCTTCAAGGCGCGCGGGGACGCGCTCGACGGTCGGCTGGACGCGACGCTGCGAGAGCTTCGCCGGCTCGAGCGCGAGGCCCGCCGGGCCCAGGAGGCCCTCGTCCGGGAGTCGGCGGCCGCCGCGACCCGCCAGATGATCCACGAGATCCGCGAGGCGTTCGTCGCCCTCGCCGCCGTGCAGAAATATCTCGACGGCGTCGAAGAGGACATCGTCGCCCACGCCGGCGAGTTCACGGCGTCCGAGAGTCACCCGGTGCTGCCGTTCCAGCCGCCGCCGGGCGCGTTCCTCGATCGCTACGAGGTGAACGTGCTCGTCGAGCGCAGCCACGACGCCGGCGCCCCGGTGGTCTTCGAGCGGAACCCGACCCACGGCAACCTGCTGGGCCGGCTCGAGCACCGCGCCCACTTCGGCACGCTCGTCACCGACTTCACGCTCATCAAGGCCGGCGCGCTGCACCGGGCCAACGGCGGATACCTGCTGCTCGAGGCCAAGGACGTCCTCACCAACTTCATGGCGTGGACGTCGCTGAAGAAGGCGCTCAAGAGCCACGCGATCCGGCTGGAGGAACCCCTGGAGGAGCTGCGGCTGGTGAGCATGGCGAGCCTGGCGCCGGAGCCGATCCCGCTGGCGGTCAAGGTCGTGCTGGTCGGCAGTCCGTTCCTCTACTACCTCCTCTACAACCTCGACGAGGACTTTCGCGAGCTGTTCAAGGTGAAGGTGGACTTCGACGACTCGCTGCCCCGCTCGCACGACGCCGAGCTCGCGTACGCGCGCTTCGTCGGCCGGGCCTGTCGCGAGGAAGGGCTGCGGCATTTCTCCGCCGACGGCATTGCCCGGCTGGTGGAGCACGGCTCGCGGCTGGTGGCCCACCAGGGCCGCCTGTCCACCGCGCTGGGCGAGCTGCTCGACGTCGTCCGCGTGGCGGCCTTCTGCGCCGAGCAACGCCAGCGGCCGCTGGTGACGGGCGAGGACGTGGCGCGCGCCATCGCCGAGAAGATCGAGCGCTCCAACCTGGTCGAGCAGCGGCTGGGGCGGATGCTGAGCGAGGGGACGCTGCTGATCGCCACCGCCGGGCAGGCGGTGGGGCAGGTGAACGGCATCTCGGTGATGGCCACCGGCGACTACGCCTTCGGGCGCCCTTCGCGCATCACCGCGCGGACGTTCGCGGGGGAGCCGGGGATCGTGGACATCGAGCGCGAGGCGAAGCTGGGCGGGCCCGTGCACTCCAAGGGCGTCATGATCCTCACCGGGTTCCTCGCCGGCCGCTACGCGCGCGACCATCCGCTGGCCCTGTCCGCGTCGATCGCGTTCGAGCAGCACTACGAGGAGATCGAGGGCGACAGCGCGTCGTCGGCCGAGCTCTACGCGCTGCTGTCGAGCCTGACCGGGATCCCGCTCACCCAGGCGCTCGCGGTCACCGGCTCGGTGAACCAGCAGGGCGAGATCCAGGCGGTCGGCGGCATCAACGAGAAGGTCGAGGGGTTCTTCGACGCCTGCCGGGCGGGCGGGCTCACCGGCGAGCAGGGCGTGCTGATCCCCGAGGCGAACGTGCGCCACCTGATGGTGCGCGAGGACATCGTCGCCGCCGTGCGCGAGGGGCGCTTCGCGGTGTGGGCGGTGTCCTCCGTCGACCAGGGGCTCGCGCTGCTCTCGGGCCGGGCGGCGGGCGAGCGCGGCGCGGACGGCCGCTTCCCCGACGGCAGCTTCAACGCGGCCATCGAGCGCGCGCTCGCCGAAAACGTCAGCCGCCTGCGCCAGTTCAAGGCATCCACGTCCACGACCTGATCTGGCTTACTGGACTCAACGCGTGTATAGTAGACGGCCATGGCCGTCGACTACCGCGAGGAGCCCTGCCGCTCGGCCCTGAACCGGGTGGAGGGGATGGGGTTCGCCTGGTCGCTCAATCCTTATATGGGCTGCGTTCACCGCTGCACGTTCTGCTACGTCCGCGCGTTCGAGCGGCGCGCCGACCGCCCG